>NZ_CP022998.1:3877500-4003789 GCF_002277895.1 Rhizobium sp. 11515TR
TAGCCAGCAAGTAGCGGCTGTCGCGGATATTGCCTTGCCCGCTCATCACTGTTCGGCCTGAAAGAAAAATGGCGGCCCGAAGACCGCCATCCCTATTCATTCACCAGCTGCCGCTTAGGCTGCTTCGTTCACAGCTTGCTTTGCACGGAACAACAGCCGGTCCGAACCGCTGGTGACCTTGACGAGCGAGCCATCCGGAATCTGGCCGGACAGGATCTGCTCGGCGAGCGGATCCTGGACATATTTCTGGATCACCCGCTTCAGCGGCCGTGCACCGTAGACTGGATCGTAACCCCTGTTGGCCAGCCAATGGCGGGCATCGTCGTCGAGTTCGAGCGTGATCTTGCGTTCCGACAACAGCTTCAGCAGACGTTCGAGCTGAATGTCCACGATCGCGCCCATCTCATCGCGCTTCAGGCGATGGAAGAGGATGATCTCGTCGATACGGTTCAGGAATTCCGGCCGGAAATGCGACCGGACGACTTCCATCACCTGTTCGCGCACCAGATCGCTGTCATCGCCATCCTTCAGCTGGGTGAGATACTCGGCACCCAAATTGGAGGTCATGATGATCATCGTGTTGCGGAAATCGACCGTGCGGCCCTGTCCGTCCGTCAAACGTCCGTCATCCAGAACCTGGAGCAGAATGTTGAAGACATCGGGATGTGCCTTTTCGATCTCATCGAACAGCACGACCTGATAGGGTCGGCGGCGGACGGCTTCGGTCAATGCACCGCCTTCCTCATAGCCGACATAGCCGGGAGGGGCACCGATCAACCGCGCCACGGAGTGCTTCTCCATGTACTCGGACATGTCGATACGCACCATTGCCGTCTCGTCATCGAAGAGGAAGCGTGCAAGCGCCTTCGTCAACTCCGTCTTGCCGACACCCGTCGGACCGAGGAAGATGAACGAGCCGATCGGCCGGTTCGGATCCTGCAGGCCAGCGCGAGAGCGGCGAACGGCTCGGGAAACAGCCTGAACGGCATCGCCCTGGCCGACGACCCACTTTGCCAGCTCGTCTTCCATTCGGAGCAGCTTGTCGCGCTCGCCTTCCAGCATCTTGTCCACGGGAATCCCGGTCCAGCGGGAAACGACCTGGGCGATATTGTCGGCGGTAACGACCTCCTGCACCATGGAATCGCGGGCACTATCCTGCTCTTCCGCGGCGTGGAGTTCCTTCTCCAGATTGGGGATCACGCCATAGGCAAGCTCGCCGGCACGCTGGAATTCACCCTTGCGCTGGGCAATGGCGAGCTCGTTGCGGGCATCGTCGAGCTGCTTCTTCAGATCGGCGGCGAGACCGAGCTTCTGCTTTTCGGCCTGCCAGCGCGCCGTCAGCGCATCGGCTTCCTCTTCCAGCGAAGCAAGATCCCCCTCCAGCCGCTTCAGCCGATCGGCCGAGGCCTGGTCGGTTTCCTTCTTCAGCGCCTCGCGCTCGATCTTCAGCTGGATGATGCGGCGATCGAGTTCATCGAGCTCTTCCGGCTTGGAATCCACCTGCATACGCAAACGCGCTGCGGCCTCGTCCATCAGGTCGATGGCCTTATCCGGCAGGAAGCGGTCGGTGATGTAACGGTTCGACAAGGTTGCAGCGGCCACCAGAGCGGCATCGGCGATACGCACCTTGTGGTGCTGCTCATACTTTTCCTTCAAGCCGCGCAGGATCGAGATCGTGTCTTCGACCGTCGGCTCCTCGACCATGACGGGCTGGAAACGGCGAGCAAGGGCCGGATCCTTCTCGACATGCTTGCGGTATTCATCCAGCGTGGTCGCGCCGACGCAGTGAAGTTCGCCGCGCGCAAGGGCCGGTTTCAGCAGGTTGGATGCATCCATCGCGCCGTCGGCCTTGCCGGCACCGACAAGGGTGTGCATCTCGTCGATGAACAGGATGATCTCGCCGTTTTCCGACTGCACCTCGTTGAGCACGGCCTTCAGCCGCTCTTCGAACTCGCCGCGGAACTTCGCACCGGCAATCAGCGCGCCCATATCGAGCGCCATCAGCTTCTTGTCCTTCAGCGATTCCGGCACGTCGCCATTGACAATGCGCAGCGCCAAGCCTTCGACGATCGCCGTCTTGCCGACGCCGGGCTCACCGATCAGCACAGGATTGTTCTTCGTGCGGCGAGACAGAACCTGAATCGTGCGACGAATTTCATCGTCACGGCCGATCACGGGATCAAGCTTGCCTTCGCGAGCCTCGGCGGTGAGGTCGCGGGCATATTTCTTCAGGGAATCGAAGCCCTGCTCCGCATTGGCAGAGTCGGCCGTACGGCCCTTGCGGATATCGTTGATGACCTGATTGAGAGCAACTGGCGTCACGCCGGCATTCTTTAGAGTTGCCGAAGTGGAAGCCGAGGGTTCGATCGCCAAAGCCTGCAAGAGACGCTCGACGGTAACGAAACTATCGCCCGCCTTCTTCGCGGCATCTTCGGCAGTGGCAAAGACCTTGGCGAGCGGCTGCGACAGATAGACCTGGCCGTCGCCGCCGGAAACCTTGGGTAACTTGGCAAGTGCGGCATCATTGGCAATGCGGGCAGCCTTGGCGTCGCCGCCGGCACGTTCGATCAACGAAGCGGCCATGCCTTGGTCGTCGTCCAGAAGCACCTTGAGAACGTGCTCGGGCGTGAACTGCTGATTACCCTGTGCAAGCGCATTGGTTTGGGCGGATTGCAGGAAACCGCGTACCCGCTCGGAGTATTTTTCAATATTCATATGAGACCTCCATGAATCGCTCTGCCCGGATCCGGCACAGACCGATGATTGAGATTGAGCCCCCTCTAGAGGCAGGCCCCGCCTTTCCGCCATTGAGATTTGCGGCAAGACAACTGGAGGAGATATGGGAGGATATCTGGAGAGTTTAAAGGGTATAAAACGCGAAAAAAGCGCGAGATTTGTCGCCACAGCCCGCCGACTTATTGGCCGGCTCAACCAGCTCAACCCCGGCTTCGGTCGTCGATGACATCGAATCTTTCCTCTCGCGACCTGGTAACCATTCCGCCCATTCCATTCGCCCATAGCAAAACGGCAACGGCAGCGCATCTCGCACTGCCGTTGCCGTTTCAATATTGTGACCACCTGCGCCAGAAGGCGCAGAAGTCTTATTCAGAGGTTGCGTCCGCCAAGGCCGGAGCCTCGCCGGAAGCGGCTTCGCCCTCACCGTCGCCACCGGCAGCACTGCGGCGCGGCTGGCGGCGCGGGCGGTTACCGCCGGCACTGCGGCGGCGGGGCTGGCGCTCGGTGGCTGCCACAGCCGGAGTTTCCTCTTCGATCGCCACTTCGGCCGGAATCCCTTCGATCACCGGCTGTGGACCGGTGCCGTTGATGACCTCGGGCTCGCTGGCCGGAGCGGCAGCAACCGCTGGAGCAGCCTGCTGCTGGCGACCGTGGGGCTGAGCCATCTGCGGCTGATCGTCGATCTCCTGCGCATCGATATCGTCGATATCGCGTTCGGCATTATCGCGGTCATTATAGTTGTGATGATCGTCGCGCTGGTAGCGCTCCTGCATCTGCGCCTGGGCGCTGGCAATGATCCGATTGTAGTGCTCGGCATGCTGCAGGTAGTTTTCCGCCATGACACGGTCGCCGGAGCTTTGAGCATCGCGAGCCAAGGCCGCGTACTTCTCGGCGATGTGCTGTGCGGTTCCGCGGATTTTCACATCGGGACCGGAGCTGTCGTAAGTCCTGGTCAGCGGGTTCGAGCCCTTGCGGTTGAAATTGTTGTTGTTATTTCCGCCGCCGCCGTTGTTGTTATTACCACGCCCCCGACCGCGCTTGTTTTGCTGTCCTGGCCTCATAGATCCTTCACCTGAATTCTCTTCGTTGGGATAAAATCATACACGGCACCTGCCGCCGCGGGTCGGATACTTCCGAACCGGGGCCTGCGTGCCGCAAGCAAACTGCGCTTTAGCGCTCGTCTGCCGCTCGACTACGTCAGATTAACTGATCACGCATTGGGTTATCTTCAACCTTTGACACTCTTATCAGAGAGCGGATCCCCGAGGCTGTCCAAGATGAGCGAATCGTCTCGTTCATTCCCAGCCGCCCAACGCGTGAGCGCAACCTATATTGCTTCCTCAGGAAATCCAAGCTTTTTCTTTTGCGATAACAACGGGGTTCCACAAATCCGCTGCAAAATGTCACGTTAATGCTGAAATTCAAACACAAGAACCCGGTCGTTCTGGCCGTAGTCCCGAACCGCCTCGATAAGGGAAAATCCTGCTCCTTCAAAAACCGAAGTCACCGTTTCACGCTGATCGTAGCCGATCTCCACACCAATCATACCATTCTGATATAGAAATCGAGCCGCATCTTTTGCGATCGCCCTGTATGCATTCAGCCCGTCAAGGCCCCCATCAAGGGCCATGGGAGGATCGAAATCCTTTACTTCTGGAGCGAGAGTGGAAATGACATTAGACGCAATATAGGGCGGATTTGAGACAATCACGTGAAAACGTTCGTGGATGGCTTCAAACCAGCTTCCCTGCGCAGTTCTGAACCGCGCCGCCAAGCCATTTCGCTCCGCGTTCCCGCGAGCGGTTTCCAGCGCTTCGCTGGAAATATCAGAACCAACGCCCATCGCTTTAGGGCATTCATGAAGCAGGGCCAGGCAAATGGCCCCAGTTCCCGTTCCGATGTCCAGTATATGGATATTGCCGATCTGGGATTCAAGGCGCCTGACATGCGGCAGCATCGTATCGACGAGAATTTCCGTATCGGGCCGCGGTTCGAGCGTCGCAGCCGAAAGCCGCAGCGACAGGCCATAGAATTCCCGCTCGCCGAGAATACGATAGACCGGCTCATGATTGAGCCGGCGAGCGATCGCCGCGCGTACCATCACCGCATCATCCTCGGATACGGGCTCGGAACCGTGCGTCACGAGGCCGGTCGCGGAAAGATGCAGAAGACCGCCAACAAGAATGCGTGCTTCCGTGGCGGGATCATCGAGATCGGCCCCGGCAAAGCGGGCGCGCGCCTCCTGCAGGAGCTCGGATGCGGTCGGCCCCTGCCCGCCACTCATGCCTGTTCGCCGAGCTGGGCGAGCTGGCTCGCCTGATAATCCGCCAGCAGCGCATCGACTACCTCGTCGATCTCGCCTTCCATCATCCGGTCGAGCTTGTAGAGCGTCAGGTTGATGCGGTGATCGGTGACGCGCCCCTGCGGAAAATTATAGGTGCGGATGCGTTCGGATCGGTCGCCGGAACCGACCTGGCTCTTACGATCGGCGGAACGCTCGCTGTCGGCACGCTGACGCTCCATGTCGAACAGACGCGAACGCAACACCTGCATGGCCTTGGCGCGGTTCTGATGCTGCGACTTTTCCGAGCTCGTGACAACGATGCCGGAGGGAAGATGCGTGATACGCACTGCGGAGTCGGTCGTATTGACGTGCTGACCGCCGGCACCCGAAGAGCGCATGGTGTCGATGCGGATATCCTCGGGCCGGATCTCGATATCGATTTCTTCGGCTTCCGGCAGCACGGCAACGGTCGCCGCCGAGGTGTGGATGCGGCCGCTCGCCTCGGTTTCCGGCACGCGCTGCACGCGATGGACGCCGGATTCGAATTTCAGCCGGGAAAACACGCCCTTGCCGCTGATGGTGGCGATGATTTCCTTGAAACCGCCCGCTTCGCCATCGCTGGCGGAGAGAACCTCCACCTTCCAGCCATTGGCGGCCGCGAAACGTTCATACATACGGAAGAGATCGCCTGCAAAAAGGGCTGCCTCGGAACCGCCGGTACCGGCGCGGATTTCCAGGATCGCGCTCTTCTCGTCGGCCGCATCCTTCGGCAGAAGCTCGATCTGGATATCCTTTTCCAGCGTCTCGATCCGCTCCTTGACCTCGGGCAGCTCCATCTCCGCAAGATCGCGCATGTCACGGTCGACCGATTTGTCGGAGAGCATGGTTTCGAGATCGGCAGCCTCGGAAAGGGCGCGCTCGTAATCGCGGATCTTGGTCACGACCGGCTGCAGCTCGGAATATTCGGACGCAAGCTTCACATAGACATCCGCGGCCGGACCGGCGGACATGCGCGCCTCGATCTCGCCGAAGCGGCGTTCCAATTCGCGCATTTTTTCAACAGGGAGCTTCGCCACCCTCTACTCCAATTCTTCTTATTATCTCTGCTTTGATGTTGTGATGCGCATGATCCTGCCTGCAAACCGCTTCGTGTTTTTCAGGATCGCGCGCTAAAGCGGAATATTGTGGCTCTCGGCAAAGCGCACAAGGATATCCCGCATGGAACTCGTCGGCTGCTTGTCATCGAGTGCGGCTTCCATGACTTCGGACAAGGCCTTGAGGTCAAGCCCGAGCAGCATTGCCTTGACGGGCCCGATCGAGGCCGGCGACATCGAAACCGAGCGGAAACCGATGCCGAGCAGGGCCATGGCCGAAATCGTCTTGCCCGCCAGTTCGCCGCAAAGCGTCACCGGCGTCTTGTTACGTTCGCCAGCGCGCACGATATCGCGCAGGATACGCAGGAACGGCCGCTCGAGCGGATCGAAGCGATCCGAAACGCGGGCATTGCCACGATCGACAGCCATCGAGAACTGGAACAGGTCGTTGGAGCCGACCGAGACGAAATCGACTTCCGCCATCAGTTCATCCAGCTGCCACAGCAGCGCCGGCACCTCAAGCATGGCGCCGAACTGCAGCTTGCGCGGCAGGCCATGCCCGAAGCGCGAGAGGTGCTGCACTTCCTTCTGCAATAGCTCACGGACGACCTTAATCTCGGAAACTTCCGTGACCATCGGCACCATCATCTTCAATTCGTTGTCAGCTGCAGCCTTCAGCATGGCCCTCAGCTGTGTGCGCAACAGGCCTGGCCGGTCGAGCGAGAGGCGGATGGCACGCCAGCCGAGCGCCGGGTTCTCCTCCTCATGTGCCCGGAAATAGGGCACGACCTTGTCGCCGCCGATGTCGAGCGTGCGGAAAGTGACGACGCGGCTACCGGCCTGCTTCATGACATTGCGATAGAAGACTTCCTGCTCATCCGCCTTCGGCATGGTCGAGGCAATCATGAACTGCAGTTCGGTGCGGAACAGGCCGATACCCTCGGCGCCGGATTCGGAGAGCTGCGGCAGGTCGACCAAGAGACCGGCATTCATCAGCAAAGAAATGCGCTGCCCGTCTTTGGTCACCGGCTCGACGGAGCGCAACGCACGGAACTGCTCCTGCCGGCGGGCGCGAAACCGCACCTTCTCTTCATAGGAACGTTGATGATCGGCCATCGGCCGAAGGTGAACATGGCCGCCATCGCCATCGATGATGACCGGATCGCCATTTTCCGCCAGCGCGACAACACCTACCGCCTGTCCGACGACCGGAATGCCCATGGCACGCGCCACGATGACAACGTGGCTCGTGACCGCGCCCTCTTCCAGCACAAGACCGCGAATATTGGAACGCGGATAATCGAGCAGCTCTGCCGCACCCATGGCGCGCGCGAAGATGATAGCATCGCTCGGAAAACCTTCGGCGCTGGTGCGGCCCGAATGGCCGATGAGCTGCCGAAGCAGTCGGTTCGCCAGATCTTCGAAATCGTGCATGCGCTCGCGAAGATAGGGATCGGTCAGGCGCATCATGCGCGCCTTCGTGTCGCTCTGCACCTTTTCGACGGCGGCTTCGGCGGTCAGGCCGTTGCGGACGGCTTCCTCCAGCTTGCGCACCCAGCCCTGATCATGCGCGAACATGCGGTAGGTCTCAAGCACCTCGCGATGCTCGCCTTCCATGGAAACGTCGCGGCGCGACAGCATGTCGTCGATCGAAATGCGCAGCGAGCCGAGCGCTTCGGCGAGACGGCCGATTTCCTTGTCGGCATCCTCGTTCAGCAGGTTGGTAACGACGATGCGCGGCTCGTGCAGCACGACATAGCCGAGGCCGATGCCTTCATTGTAGCTGTCGCCATCGATCGTGACGGAGCGAGTGAGATCGAGTTCCAGGCCAGGCTTGGTGATCTTCTTCAGCTCGCCGGTCGCGATCATCTCGGCCAGCACCATGGCCGTCGTTTCGAGCGCCTCAAGCTCTTCCTCGCGATAATTGCGGCTCGCCTTGTTCTGGACTACGAGAACGCCGAGCGAACGGCCGGTGCGTAGGATCGGCACGCCGAGGAAGGAGTGATAGATCTCTTCGCCGGTTTCCGGCAGGTAGCGGAAGGCCGGATGCGATTGTGCATCGGATAGATTGAGCGGCTGGGCGGATGCGGCAATCGTGCCGACGAGGCCTTGCCCCATCTTCAATTGCGAAAGGTGGACGGCCTCTTTATTCAGACCCTCGGTGGCATAAAGCTCAAGGACACCGTCGGCGCGCAGCACATAGACCGAGCAAACCTCGGCAACCATGTTGCTGGCAATCTGGCGGACGATCCGGTCAAGGCGCTCCTGCGGCTCCAGCGGCTCCGCCATCAATTCGCGTAGCCGCTTGAGCAGAACGCGTGGACCGCCGGATAGGTCTCTCATTGCGCCACTAGCTCCCGAATCAAGATGTCATGCCCGTCTTGCCCACGTCAGGGCCGGCCGAAATTCGCCTCCGTCACGGTCCGTCGTCAGCAGTCGTGACTCAACTCTTATCCAGACCGTAGCAGGAATGCAAAGTCCTGACTGCGAGTTCTGCATAAGGACCGTCAATCAGGATGGAAATCTTGATTTCTGACGTCGTAATGGCCTTGATGTTGATGCCTTTTTCGGCAAGTGCCCTGAAAGCGGTCGCAGCCACGCCTGCATGCGAGCGCATGCCGATGCCGATGACCGAAACCTTGACCAGACCTGATTCGCTCTGGACGACGTCGTAGCCGATCTTTTCCTTGTTTTCGCCAAGAACGCGCAGCGCCTTTTCGACATCGCCCGAGGGGACCGTGAAGGTCATATCGGTCTTGGAGCCGTCTTCGGAAATGTTCTGGACGATCATATCGACATTGATGTGGTTTTCGGCCAGCGGGCCGAAGATGGCGGCGGAAACACCCGGCCGGTCGGCAAGACGACGCAGCGAAATCTGAGCCTCATCCTTGGCATAGGCAATGCCGGTGACTACTTCCTGTTCCACGATTTCTTCCTCGTCACAAATCAGCGTTCCGGGCGGATTAAGCAGATCGCCCATGCCCGGAGCATCGGGATCCTCGAAAGAAGAGCGCACGAAAGTGCGGACCTTGAACACCATGGCGAGCTCGACCGAGCGCACCTGCAGCACCTTCGCGCCAAGAGACGCCATTTCGAGCATTTCCTCGAAGGCGATCTTCTTGAGGCGGCGCGCCTTCGGCTCGATGCGCGGGTCGGTCGTGTAAACGCCATCGACATCCGTATAGATATCGCAGCGATCGGCCTTCACGGCGGCGGCGATCGCAACGGCCGAAGTGTCGGAACCGCCGCGGCCGAGCGTCGCGACGCGATTATCCGGGCCCAGACCCTGGAACCCGGCGACGACGGCGACCTGCCCTTCCTTCATGCGGCGGATCATGTCTTCGCCGTCGATGTCGAGAATGCGGGCCGCACCATGCGCATTGTCGGTGCGGATCGGGATCTGCCAACCCTGCCACGAACGGGCGTTGATGCCCATGGCCTGCAGCGCAATCGCCAGCAGACCGGAGGTGACCTGCTCTCCCGACGCCACGACGGCGTCATATTCGCGCGCATCGTAGATCGAGTGATTGGCGCCGGAGACTTTCGGCATGTTCTGGACCCAGCCGACCAGTTCGTTGGTCTTGCCGGACATGGCGGAAACGACGACTGCCACTTCGTGACCGGCATCGACCTCGCGTTTCACATGGCGTGCGACGTTCTTGATACGGTCCAGATCCGCGACGGAGGTCCCGCCGAATTTCATCACGATGCGTGCCATGTGCCTCTACCAGTACCCTGCGCCGGGCGGCCGAATGCGGAAAGCCCGACATGCAAAATCGCCCTCCCGGTTCGGTAGCCGGAAAAGCGTGATCTCAATGGGGCCGTCTCTTAGCGAGTTTGTCGGGCAGGCGCAATAGCATCGGACGCGAGAGGCGATGAAAAGTTTACTCTAAAAATCCACTTTTAAAGTCGACCAGAGCTTGTCGAGAATACCCCCTTCCTTGGGGATATTTTCTTTGTTGAGGAACGTGGCGACAAGCACGCCGCCTTCCGGACGGCCGGTCGCGACGATCTCATACTCCATGACGTCGTCGTCCGTGGTCGTCTCGGCCTTTACGCCCTTCAGCACTGTGCCGCTCGGCAATGTGCGCTGGGTTGATCGCTTGCTGATTTTCGCGCCGCCATTGATGCTCTCCTGCACCATCTGCTGGAGTACGACATCGGTATAGCTGGAAGGGTTGAGACCCTTATAGACTTGCACGATGATGCCGGTGCCGATCGGCGTCATCAGCGCATATTGCTGCACGCCGTCGCCGAGATCCGTCTTTGCGACCGTGAACTTGCCATCATGATCGAAGGAGAATTTGCCGCCGGTGAAGGTCACCGTCTCGCTGCGCTGCAGCTCCACCGGGACCTTGCGGCCATCCTTCATGGTGACTTCGAGCGTATCGCCGGGATTGATGCCGACGCTGACTCCATCGATCGTCAGGCGAAACCCCTTGCTGTCCCCGGCGCATGCATGGCTGGCCGCAAACCAGCACATGGCGACGACCGTCGCGAGACGGAGTGGTCTCATGAGGAGCTCCTCTACAGGCCAGTCGATCGCAATCGATCCCGGTTCCGAAAGTCCATTTCACAACCTGGCGATTGATCGGCCATAAAATACCGCCATGTCAACCTCCGCACCGCAATTCGCATCGCGCAATCGAGATACCCCACAGCTGATCGAAGACCGCAGGCCCTTGACATCGCGCATCGATCGTCCGACTTCACCCTTCAGGTAGAATTATTGCTTGCAGTCGTCCGAACCACAGAACGACGCAAATGATGGAGTGAACCATGAGCGAAACGGCAAAGAGTACAATCGACCAGAGCGAAGTTGACCGTTTTTTCCGCCATGGCGGCCGAGTGGTGGAGCCCGACCGGCAAGTTCAAACCGCTTCACAAGTTCAATCCGGTCCGTCTGGCCTATATCCGCGACCGCGCCTGCGAGAATTTCGACCGCGATCCGAAGAGCAGCCGACCGCTTGAGGGCCTTCGGGTGCTCGACATCGGCTGCGGCGGTGGCCTGCTGTCGGAGCCGGTAGCGCGCATGGGTGCCACCGTCATCGGCGCCGACCCGTCGGAAAAGAACATCGGCATCGCCTCGACGCATGCGAAAGCCTCCGGCGTTCCCGTCGACTACCGCGCCGTCACCGCCGAACAATTGGCCGAAGCCGGCGAAACCTTCGATATCGTGCTGAACATGGAAGTGGTCGAGCATGTCGCCGACGTCGAATTCTTCCTGTCGACCTGCGCGAAAATGGTGCGCCCCGGCGGCTTGATGTTTGTTGCGACCATCAACCGCACCATGAAGGCAGCGGCCCTTGCGATCTTCGCTGCCGAAAATGTTCTGCGCTGGCTGCCACGCGGCACCCACCAGTATGAAAAGCTCGTGCGTCCGGAAGAAATCGAAAAGCCGCTTGCCGCAGGTGGTCTCGAGATCACCGCCCGCACCGGCGTCTTCTATTCACCGCTGCAGGACCGCTGGAATCTATCCAAGGATATGGACGTCAACTATATGCTGCTGGCGAAACGCGCGAACCTGAGCTGATCGCGCGACTGCAAACCTGCCTCAGACCTTCGTTTCAAACTTTCAATGTCAGCACATGCGCCAGCAACTCACTCTGGCCTACGGCATTGCGAGCAACGATCTCTTTAATGCGAAGGCGGTCGATCTCCTGAGGCCGACCATCAGGCCCGTACGGCTGCTTGAACGAGAAGGCAGCCGGGCCGGCACCATGATCGTGAAGATATTCCAACCGCTCCACGCCGTCCTTCCACTGCGGAACGACCCCTGCATCCACCCACCAGAGGACCAATGGCGGCCAGCTCTGCCTGACATTCCAGTGCCGCGCATGTTTCAGGGCTTCGGCATGCACGCCGCTATAGGTAAATGCCATCAGCGATTCGATATCGGCCCAAAGCGACAGCGACGATGGCGCCGTCTGAAAGCCACTGCCCTCTATGAAACGCGGAAAGACCTGTTGACCCCAACAGGGAATGCCCGGCTCGCCGGAGTAACCGGATCGGCCAATAAAGCCATCAGCGCGGGCAGCGGCCTCGAAATTCGCCGCCTCGCGCAGCCGAAATCCCTCGACCTCGGGGCTCTCATAGGCAGCAACATGCAGCCCGAAATTATACATGGCGAGATGTTTGCTGCCGGTCGCCGGCATCAGTTGACGTCGTCGGGCAGAACGGGAATGGCGGCGATCTCGATGCCTTCCTCGACCAAGGCTTGCGCCTCGTCTGGCGTCGCCTTGCCGATGATCCCACGCGCATCTGCTTCGCCGTAGTGGATCTTGCGGGCCTCTTCCGGGAATTTGGCGCCGACATCCTCGACATTGGCCTTGATGGCGTCTATCGCTTCCTTGAGCTTTGCCATCGCCTGCTTGCGGGCAGTATCCATGGCAAGCGTCTGCATCTCGTCCTTCTTGCGCGCGGTCGAAACCGAAGGCGCCATCAGCTGCTTGGAGATCGCAGCCGAATTGCAGACCGGACAGGTGAGGAAACCGCTTGCGACCTGGCGGTCGAAATCGGCACTTTCAGAAAACCAGCCCTCGAACTCATGGGCATTGTCACAGGTAAGCGAATAACGGATCAAGCAGCGACGCCTCCAGCCGCCGGCGTCGCGATCTTCTCCAGCGAAAATTCACGCGCATTCTTCAGGTTCGGTATCTTGTCATGAGCTGACTTGACAGCGGTAACATCGATCTCGGCGATGACCACGGCCTCGCCCGCGCCACCGGCGGATGCCAGCACCTTGCCCCAGGGATCGATAATCATCGAATGGCCGAAAGTCTCACGGCCGTCCTCATGCTTGCCGGCCTGCGCGGCGGCAATGACGAACATGCCGTTTTCGATGGCACGGGCGCGCAGCAGGATTTCCCAATGCGCCTCGCCCGTCTGTTTGGTGAAGGCGGCAGGTACCGTCATCACCTCGGCACCGGCAACTGCCTGAGCGCGGAAAAGCTGCGGAAAGCGCACATCGTAGCAGATGGAAAAGCCGAGTTCGGCAAAAGGCAGCGAGGCGATGCGCGCCTCCGACCCCGGCCGATAGACGGCGCTTTCGCGCCAGCTCTCACCATTATCGAGATCGACGTCGAACATATGGATCTTGTCGTATCGGTTGATGAGCTTGCCATCGGGACCGAAGAGAAAGCCGCGATTGGCGATCTTGCCGTCATCCAGCGCAATGGCGGTCGAGCCGATATGCAGGTATATGCCGAGCTCTTTTGCCAGCTCGGACGCCGTCTTGACGATAATATCGTTCGGCTCGTCACGCAGCACGGCGCGCAGGCCCGGTCGATCCTTCTGCACGGCACCGGTCATCTCCGGCGTCTGCACGTAGATGGCGCCCTGTGAAGCGGCGTCGCGCACCAAGCGCGCCATGTCAGCCGCGTTCTTCACCGGATCGACACCGGAACACATCTGGATGGCAGCAGCCTTGAAGCTCATCGGTTTCTCCCTCGTCAATATGGATCAGGCTGCCAGCATCGGATCAAGCTTGCCGGCCCGATCGAGCGCATGGATGTCGTCGCAGCCGCCGACATGCTCGCCATTGATGAAAATCTGCGGGAAGGTGGCGGCGCCGTTCGACTTCGCGATCATCTCCTGCCGCAGTTCGGGCGAATAGGTCGCGTTGTGCTCGACATAGTCGACGCCTTTGGATTCGAGCAGGGATTTCGCACGGGCGCAATAGCCACAGAATTCACGCGTATAGATAACGACGGATGCCATGATCCACTCCGGAAAAGCCTATATCGATTGTCATATAAGATGGCCGACGACCCTTGCAAAGGTCAAAACCGTGACATCGGCAGCCCCTGCTTTCTTCAGGGCCCGCGTAGCAGCCGCAACCGTGGCGCCGGTCGTATAAACGTCGTCGACCAGAACGATGCGCCGCCCGAATATATCGGCCGCCCGATGCTCGGAGACGGCGAAAGCCCTGCGCACATTGTCTTGTCGCGCCTTGGCTCCCAGACCCACCTGCTGGCTCGTGCGTTTGACGCGCAGGAGCGTTGCGGCGAGCAGCGGTTTGCCCGAAAGACGGGCAATGTGGCGAGCAAGCTCGGCAGCCTGATTGTATTTGCGCGCAAACAGCCGGGCCCGATGCAACGGCACCGGAATGATCGCATCGCAATCCGCAATCGTGCCGTCGCTGGCGCGCAGCATCCAGCCGGCCATCATCGGAGCGAGATCGGTACGATCGCGATATTTCAGGCTGAGAACGAGATCGCGCACGATGCCGTCGTGAACGGCGGCGGAACGCAGGCGATCGAAGACGGGCGGATCGGCAATTGCCTCGGCACTCAAAATGCCGGCACCAAGATCATGGGAAAACGGACTGCCGAGCACCTCGCAATAGGGCCGCTCGATAAAGCGAATGCCTGACCAGCATGCCGGGCAAAGACCGCGATGCGCGCCGACGGACACTCCACAACCTGGGCAGGCCGGCGGATAGACAAGGTCAGCAAGCGCCACCCAGGGTCTTTTCAGCCCGGCGCCCAGCATCGACAAGGTGATTTCACGTCCCATCATCCCCATATGATTGAGACTAGCAATTCCGGGAAAAGTGTATAGCGGTTTTCCGTCCGGAATTGCGCAAGAGAAAACGCGCGTGCCGGCACGCCCCGCCGAATTGATGATAGTGCAGGAAACCACCATGGAAATCGTGTTCGACCAATCGCTGCTTGCAGCCCGCAAGCGCCGGGCCTTGAGACAAGGCGACCCGAAAGCGGCATTCCTGCTCGACATTGCCGCCGGCGAACTGGCAGAACGGCTTGGCGTCACCGAACGCCATTTCGACGAAGCCGTCGAACTGCATGGAGCGACCGGCATCGCTGCGCGGCTCGCCCTGGCGACGGGCAAGATCGGTCATTTGAAAAGGATCGAAAGCGAAATGGGTTTTGCCGCTCCCGGCGAGACTATCATCGAGGCGCCGCCAGAGGAACTGCCGCTTGAGGCGGAATCGGTCAATCTCGTACTTTCGCCACTCAGCCTCCACGTCACCAACGACACACCTGGCGTCTTCATCCAGATCCGCCGCGCGCTGAAGGCCGACGGGCTTTTCCTGGCGGCGATCCCCGGCTCCGGAACCCTGCAGGAATTGCGCGACGTGCTGCTCGCAACCGAAATCGAGCTGACGGGGGGCGCCAGCCCGCGCGTCATCCCGTTTGCCGATGTCCGCGATGTCGGCGGTCTCCTTCAGCGTGCCGGCTTTACCCTGCCCGTCATCGATGCCGAAAACTACACCGTACGCTACGACAATCTGTTTGCCCTGATGCGCGACCTGCGCGCCATGGGCATGACCAATCCGCTGGTCGATCGCAGCCGCAAGCCGCTGACGCGTGCCTTCTTTCTGCGTGCGGCCGAGCTTTACGCCGAACGTTATTCCGATCCGGACGGGCGGATCAAGGCGACATTCTCGATCATCTACGTCTCGGGCTGGACCCCGCATGAAAGTCAGCAGAAGCCGCTGCGGCCTGGTTCCGCCAAGGCGCGGTTGGCCGATGCGCTCAAGGTTGAAGAGCACAAGCTGAAGCAGTAGGCAGCCGTGTCAGTTCTGGGACGCAGCCGAATTCTGAACCGTATCGGACAGTAGGTTGAATGTACGTGAGAGGCTGCCCCCGAAGGCGCCGACACCGCTGATGATTGCAGCCGACATCAAGGCTGCGATGAGGCCGTATTCAATGACCGTGGCACCGGTCTTATCGGTGAAAATACGCCGAACGGAACGCATAAGCTCGAAGCTCCCAGCATTGGACAACTGATAAATCCGATGCTCGTCATGGCATCCGGCAGGCTATGCTCATGCGCCAGAGCGTTTGTGCTTTCTTTTGAATCGCAAAACGCTCCATCTTTTTGTTTCTACGCAATTCCGGACGGAAAACCGCTAGGCACTTTTCCTGGAATTTCTCTATTGGCAGCCGCTGTCGGCATCATAGCCCTGGACGATACAAACCGAACCCGGTTCCTGCTGCAAAACGCTGCGGCGGATCGTATACCGCTTGCCGTTTTCCGTCTGCGGGATCGAACCCGTGGTAATATTGTCAATATCCGGCGCGCTTGCAAGCACGCGCGATTTTGATTTGTCGGAGAGCATCGGCGTGAGAATAAGCGAAAGCGCCACCGCCGCCGTACCGAACAGCAAAGCGATATTCAACGCGCCCGTCCTGCGCGACGTGGAATAGGACTGCTCTTTCTCCTGAACAGCTTTCCAGAAATCGTCGTCCATTATGTCAAGCCTTCTTTAACGCACCCAACAACCCGCTTGATTGAGAGAATTGAATGCCAGAAGGTCATAAACGATCCCTTAATATCCACATGCAAATTAATGAGACGTAAAATTCCGGGACAGTACGTGATTCGGGCTATAAGACTGATATTAAATAGCTAATTGTCGTTAACCATAAATGCGATGTGGTGCCTTAACGCATCTCATACCGTCACTGCGTAAACCCGAAAAAAGCCCGCCCCGCTACGGAATATCAAATTCGCTTCGCAGACGCATGCGATGCAAGAAAATTTCCTGGATACATCAAATAGTAGAGATTGGCACTTGCTCGCCCTGATATATCGCCAAAGCTATATTTTGTTATCTTGGGTTGCGGGATGCATCCCTAGAGGACCGGGCGTCTCCCCCCTCGATCAGCTGGCAAAATCGACTTTCAAATTCAGGATATCTAGACACGGCGCGACGCCGCCCCACGGCGGCGCTCCCTCAGCCCTTGCCATAAAAAGTTAAAGCAGATCCTGCAGGAACGGGATCAGCGGCTCGTCGGCCGGCGGCATGGGATAGTCACGCAGAGCCTGCGGCCGCACCCATTTGATCGCCTGCCCTTCCCGGCCATGCGGGATTCCTTCGTAACGCCGGCAGATGTACAGCGGCATCAGCAGATGGAAGGTTTCATAGGTGTGGCTGGCGAAGGTCAGCGGCGCGAGACAGGCGATTTTCGTCTGGATGCCGAGTTCTTCCTGGAGCTCGCGCACCAAGGTCTCCTCCGGCGTCTCGCCAGCCTCGACCTTGCCGCCGGGAAATTCCCAGAGGCCGGCAAGCGACTTGCCCTCGGGGCGCTGTGCCAGCAGGATACGGCCATCGGCGTCGATGAGCGCGCAGGCGGCCACGAGAACGATTTTGCGGCCAATCTCGTTCATGCAGCCCCCGGCGGTCGCCAATAGCAATAACGATAGGCTTCGCGGAAGCCGAAACGAACGTAGAGCGCTAAAGCCGGAGTATTGTCGGCGCTGACCTGAAGCCAGGCGGTCTTCGCGCTGCGCATGCGCGCCCAGCGAAGCGCCGAAGTCAGGATCTCGGCTCCGAGGCCCTTGCGCCGATGCTGCGGCGAGACGGCAACCGACATGACGCCAGCAAGATCATTGTCCTGCACGCAGAGCGTTGTCGCCACCGGTCCGGCATCATCATTTTCGATGACGAAGAGGCCCGATGGCGGCTTGATGCCGCTCACCACCTCGGCCAATGCCGGCTTCAAAGCCGGATCGGCCTCATCGACGATAAGGCTAGCATCGACAAAACGGCCAACATCGTGGCTCGGCAGATGGTCCAGCATGTCAGGCAGTTCGAGATCGACGAGATTGGCGGTCATGACGATCGTCTCATCAAAACACGTCCAACGGCGCTCCCGTAGCAGATCGATGAGCTTCGGCGAGGCGAGAGGCGTCTCGCGCACGACCATCGGCCTGCCATAGGCCTCGAACTTGCGCTGTGCCTTAGCCAGCCTGATTTCGAGATCGCGATGGTCTGAGGGATCGAGCGGCACGACAGAATTCAGCCGCTTCGACGGATGACCCGCCGTTAGCCGAATCTGCCAGCTGCCATCATATTGCACCGACGAGGCGGGCCAGGCCCGGAAGCCGACGGCTTCCAGCCTGCGCACCAGGGGCAGCTTGTTTATCGTGGACTGCGCATGCATCAGCTAGGTATCAGCTCCGGTAGTCGCCATTGATGGCAACATATTCCTTGGTAAGGTCGCAGGTCCAGACCGTTGCGCGGCCATTGCCGAGGCCGAGATCGACCTTCACGGGAATATCCTGCTGCTTCATGACATTCGAGGCGGCTTCTTCCGAATAGGAAGCGTCACGCTCGCCGTTGACGGCGACGCGGACATCGCCGAACCAGATGGCAAGCTTGTCTCGATCCGCCATTTCGCCCGCCTTGCCGACAGCCATGACGACCCGGCCCCAATTGGCGTCTTCGCCGGCGGCAGCGGTCTTGACCAGCGGCGAATTGGCGATCGAAAGGGCGATGCGCTTGGCGGCCGCGTCATTTTCGGCGCCAGTCACCGTAATTTCGAGCATCTTCGTCGCGCCTTCGCCGTCACGAACGACCTGAATGGCGAGATCCTTCAGCAACTCGTTGAGCGCTGCGCGGAAGGCACCAAGCTTCGGATCGTCGGCGCGGTCGATATGCGCCTGCCCATCAGCTGCGGCAGCGCCGGTGGCAAACAGCATCAACGTGTCCGAGGTCGAGGTATCGCTATCGACGGTCATCGAATTGAAGCTCGGGCCAACGCCTTCGGACAGCAGCGTCTGCAGCGCGGTGGAGGAAATATCGGCATCGGTGACCACGAAAGAGAGCATCGTCGCCATGTCGGGCGCGATCATGCCGGCACCCTTGGCAATGCCGTTGATCGTGACCTTGACGCCGCCGATCTCGGCGGTGCGGGTCGCGACCTTCGGATAGGTATCCGTGGTCATGATCGCCTTGGCGGCCTCGAACCAGAAATCGCTTGTCGCATCCTTCGCCATCGTATCGAGCACGCCGGCAAACTTGGTGGCGTCAAGCGGCTCACCGATGACACCGGTGGAGGCGAGATAAACTTCATTTTCTCCGCAGCCGACGGCGGCCGCCGCGGACTTGGCGGTCAGTTCCGTCGCCTGGCGTCCCTTCAGGCCGGTGAAGGCATTGGCATTGCCGGAATTGACGACGACGGCGCGCGCGCTGCCGTGCGCCAGGTTCTTACGGCAGAAATCGACCGGAGCCGAAGGGCACTTCGAACGGGTGAAGACACCGGCAACGGCCGCCGGCTTGTCGAAGACCATCAGCAGGACGTCGGTCCGGTTCTTGTACTTGATACCGGCGGATGCCGTGGTCATGCGCACGCCGCGAAGGGCGGGCATGGCAGCAAAGGTTTTAGGAGCGAGCGGAGAGACGGAACCGGACATGAGAGCCACCTAATAGTGAAGGGCCCGGAAAACCGGGCCCTGATTGTTTGACTGCTGTCAATTACTGCTGCGGCTGAGCGTCAGGCGCTGCCGCACCATCAGTAGGAGCAACGGCGTCGTCAGCCGGTGCTGCATCCTGCTGCTTCTGCGCGTCGTCATAAGCCTTGCTGAGCGCCGGATCGTTGATGACGACCTTGGTATCCTGCTTGGCCTTGTTCAGGAGCTCAAGATACTTGTCGCGCATGACAAGCTGACGAACCTGGTCCTTGACCTGATCGAACGGCGGAGGAGGAGCATTGCGCTTGTCCTCGACCTTGATGATGTGCCAGCCGAAATCGGTCTTGACCGGGGTCTTCGTGTAGGTTCCCACAGGAAGCGCGAAAGCCGCGTCTTCAAATTCCTTGACCATGCGGCCATGGCCGAAATAACCGAGATCACCGCCGTCAGCCTTATTCGGATCCGTGGACTTTTCCTTGGCAAGTGCGGCAAAATCCTTGCCGGCATCGAGTTCCTTGATAATCGCCTTGGCTTCGTCCTCGGTCTTCACGAGGATATGGCGGGCATGAACCTCTTCCTGCTTCGGCAGGGCTGCGACTTCCTTGTCGTAACGAGCCTTGACTTCATCATCCTTGATAGCGTCGGCCACGTGAGCCTTGAAGTAGGCATTATGCAGCTCGCGGTCGCGCAGATAGGCCATGTGAGCCTGGAAGTCCGGCGTCTGATCGAGCTTCTCGGCGGCGGCCTTCTGCGACAGCAGCTTTACATCGACCGAGGCCGAAAGCGCTGCGACCTTCTTCTGGTCGTCCGGAAGCTGGCCGAGCTGCGGATCGAGGTTGGCGATTGCCAGATCGAGTTCGGATTGATGGATTTCGACATCGCCGACCTTGGCGACAACGGGGTCCTTGGCATCGGCCGCGAAGGCCGGAGCCTGAAAGGTAACGATTGTTGCGAAAGCAACCGCAGCAAGTTTGTTATACTTCAACATAAAATAACCCTTCGGTGATCTCGACCGGCTCGACAGATGTGAATCCGGCGTGAAAAAGCCTTCAGCAGGAGAATGTGGCCTTTCTGTATCGGCCAAATCCCGTTGACATCAATCGACCCCCCTCTTATCTGTCACGCAACCTCGCGTCCAGAACAGTTTCCGGCCGTTTTGTGCTATACTCCCGTTTTTTTCGGCAAGGGATAAAGCAGGAAACGGCAGGATGAAATCTCAGAAAGGACCAGTCACATGGTCAGCCTAGGTGGAATTGCCCGCAAGTTGTTCGGCTCGTCCAACGACCGCCGGGTCAAATCGTTCCAGCCGAAAGTAGCTGCAATCAATGCGCTCGAACCGGAGATGCGTGCGCTGTCCGATGAAGCTCTGGCCGCCAAGACGGTTGAGTTCCGCCAGCAGCTCGCGGAAGGCAAGACGCTGGACGATATCCTTGTGCCCGCCTTCGCGGTCGCCCGCGAAGCGTCGCGCCGCGTTCTTGGCATGCGACCCTTTGACGTGCAGCTCATCGGCGGCATGATCCTTCATTCCAATGCCATCGCCGAAATGAAGACCGGTGAAGGTAAGACCCTGGTTGCAACCCTGCCGGTCTATCTGAACGCGCTGGCCGGCAAGGGCGTGCATGTCGTTACCGTCAACGATTACCTGGCGCAGCGCGACAGCGGTACCATGGGCCGCCTCTACAGCTTCCTCGGCCTGACGACGGGCGTCATCGTCCATGGCCTGTCGGATGAACAGCGCCATGACGCCTATGCCTGCGACATCACCTACGCCACCAACAACGAGCTCGGTTTCGACTATCTGCGCGACAACATGAAGTATGAGCGCGCCCAGATGGTCCAGCGCGGCCATAGTTTCGCGATCGTCGACGAAGTGGACTCGATTCTCGTCGACGAAGCGCGCACGCCGCTGATCATCTCCGGTCCGCTCGACGACCGCTCCGATCTTTATATCACCATCGACGCCTTCATTCCCCGCCTGGCGAAGGAAGACTATGAAATCGATGAAAAACAGCGCTCGGCCAACTTCTCCGAAGAAGGCACCGAGAAGCTGGAAAACATGCTCCGCGAAGCCGGCCTCTTGAAGGGTGAATCGCTCTACGACGTAGAGAATGTCGCGATCGTCCACCACATCAACAACGCGCTCAAGGCGCACAAGCTGTTCCAGCGCGACAAGGACTATATCGTCCGCAACGGTGAAGTCGTCATCATCGACGAATTCACCGGCCGCATGATGCCGGGCCGGCGTTATTCGGACGGCCAGCATCAGGCGCTGGAAGCCAAGGAACATGTGCAGATCCAGCCGGAAAACCAGACGCTGGCGCAGATCACCTTCCAGAACTATTTCCGCATGTACGAAAAGCTCGCCGGCATGACCGGTACGGCATCGACGGAAGCGGAGGAATTCGGCAACATCTACGGTCTCGACGTGATCGAAGTGCCGACCAACCTGCCGATCCAGCGTATCGATGAGGACGACGAGGTCTATCGCACGCACGCCGAGAAATATAACGCCATCATCAACGAGATCCTCGATGCGCACAAGCGCGGCCAGCCCGTGCTGGTCGGTACGACCTCAATTGAGAAGTCCGAACTTCTCGCCGATCTCATGCGCAAGCGGGGCTTCAGCAACTTTCAGGTTCTGAACGCGCGCTACCACGAGCAGGAAGCCTACATCGTCGCTCAGGCCGGCGTTCCGGGCGCGGTGACGATCGCCACCAACATGGCCGGCCGTGGCACCGACATCCAGCTCGGCGGCAACCTCGAAATGCGGGTCGAGCGAGACCTGCACGAAATGGAACCCGGTCCGGAGCGCGACGCGGCCATTGCCCGCATTGCCGAAGAGATCAAGGAACTCAAGCAGAAATCGATCGCTGCCGGCGGCCTCTACGTCATCGCCTCCGAACGCCATGAAAGCCGCCGTATCGACAACCAGCTGCGTGGCCGTTCCGGCCGCCAGGGCGACCCGGGCCGCTCGAAATTCTACCTGTCGCTCCAGGACGACCTGATGCGCATCTTCGGTTCCGACCGCATGGATGGCATGCTGCAGAAGCTCGGCCTCAAAGAAGGCGAAGCGATCGTCCACCCCTGGATCAACAAGGCGGTTGAACGCGCCCAGAAGAAGGTCGAGGCCCGCAACTTCGACATCCGCAAGAACGTTCTGAAGTATGACGACGTATTGAATGATCAGCGCAAGGTCATCTTCGACCAGCGCGTCGAACTGATGGAATCGAAGGACCTCTCCGAATTCGTCGGTGATATGCGCCACGACGTCATCGAAGATCTCGTCGCCAGACATATTCCAGAGCGCGCCTATGCCGAACAGTGGGATGCCGACGGCCTGAAGACGGCTGTCGCCAACTTCTTCGATCTCGACCTGCCCATTCATGACTGGGTCAAGGAGGAAGGCATCGGCGAAGACGACATCCGTGCGCGCCTGACGGAAGCTGCCGAAAAGGCTGCGGCCGAAAAGGCTGAACGCTTCGGCCCTGAGATCATGACCTATGTCGAGCGCTCCATCGTGCTGCAGACGCTGGACAATCTCTGGCGTGAGCACATCGTCAACCTTGATCATCTGCGCTCGGTCATCGGTTTCCGCGGCTACGCCCAGCGCGATCCGCTGCAGGAATACAAGGCGGAAGCCTTCGAACTGTTCCAGGCGTTGTTGAACAATCTTCGCCAGGCCGTGACCGCGCAGCTTTCGCGCGTCGAACTGGTGCAGCAGCCAGCCGAGCCGGAGACGCCGCCGATGCAGGCCCGCCACATCGACGCGACGACGGGCGAGGACGAATTCTCACCGTTGACACTTGCAAGTGAGAGCGTTGTGGCCCCGGAAAATCGCGATCCGCGCAATCCGGCGACCTGGGGCCGCGTCGGCCGCAACGAGGCCTGCCCCTGCGGCTCCGGCAAGAAGTACAAGCATTGCCACGGCGCCTTCGAAAGCAGCGAAGTGGTCTGAAGCAAACCCATAGCCATGAACAAAAATGCCGCCTTCGGGTGGCATTTTTGTTTGTACTGATCCAGATCTCACCGTTGGTCGACAGGCGACAGGCAGGCCTAGCGCATTCAGACAGCGGAATGCGGATCCTCACTATAAAGATGGACCGGATAGCCTGGTCCGATGACGTCAAGCACACGACCGAGCCAAGCTGTGAACGCGGGATAATCGGCAAGATCAAAGCCGCAATCCGCCGCTCTATGCGCGTAGGCGTAAACCGCGATATCCGCGATCGAAAACTCGTCGCCAACAAGGAACGGCGTATTCTTCAGCCCGCGCTCGAGCGCTGCAAGCGAACGAAGACCAGCCGAGCGCTTGGCTTCTGCTATGACGGCATTGGATTCCAAGCGCCCCGTCAGCGTCCAGAAGCGCAGCGTACCGATGACCGGCTCGACATGATATTGCTCGAAGAACAGCCATTGCATGACCTTGGCATGTCGATAGCGATCCACTGGAAGAAACCGCGTGCCTTCAGCAACATAGGTGAGAATAGCGTTCGATTCCGCAATCGTTCGCCCATCCTCCAGTTCGAGAACGGGAATGCCCCCTGCCGGATTGAGATCGAAAAAGGCGTCGGTACGCCCCTCGCCCTCGAAGATGGACACCAGGCGGGTCTGATAGGGGATATCAAGCAATCCGAACAGAACTCTGGCCTTCCAGCCATTCTGCGACGGTAAATAATCGTGAAGTGTGAGCATGAGATCCTCCTCCGATAGACCCTGGATTCTACATGTCGACCAAACCTCCGCCACCCGTTTCCTGCCGAGCGACATGGCGCGGCAACCCGAGAGCCAATTGCATCTTATGGTTGCTTTCCGCCTTGACTGATAAGCAACTCTCCACTTCGGTAAAGCCACTTTTACATGCCGCAAGAACCGATTCTTAACTCTCCTCTGCCAAGACTAACGCGAGTTTGGGATCATACTTAAAGTATTGCGTATCGATCATGGCAGTCTTTCAAACAGCGGAAAGAATGTTGCCGTCCGCATTGCGGGCCGCGCTATCGCCGTATCTGCGCAAAGTCGCCGCTCTGCTAACCGGCCGGGACGAAAAGGCAGTCTCGCAGCGCATGGCGCTGATCGCCTTCACAATCCGCGTTGCGGGCGCCGCCCTCGCATTTCTCTCGCAGATCATCCTGGCCCGCCTGATGGGACGGTTCGAATACGGCATCTTCGTCTTCGTCTGGGTGTTGATGATCCTGTTCGGCAATCTCGCCTGCCTCGGCTTCCCGACCGCCATCATCCGCTTCCTGCCGCAATATGACGCCGGCGGCAATCATGATGCCATTCGTGGCTTGAACGCCACGGCACGCCTGTTTGTGGTCGCCGTCTCGGGCACTCTAGCACTGATCGGCGCGCTGCTGCTTTTTGCCTTCCGCGGCATAGTCGAACACTATTACGTCATGCCGGTTTTCCTCGGTCTGGTTGCCGTGCCGATGATCGCGCTCGGAGACGTTCTGGACGGTACGGCCCGCGCCAAGCACTGGCCGATCATGGCGCTCAGCCCGACCTTTCTCATCCGCCCGACGCTGATCCTGCTCTTCATGGTGGCTGCGATCCTTGCCGGCGCGCCACGCGATGCCGTCACCGCCATGGCGGCGGCACTCGCCGGCGCCTTCGCCAGTGTCCTGCTGCAATATCTCGCAGTGACGTTCCGTCTGCGCCGCCATTACCCAAGCGGTCCGAAAGCCATCGAATTCAACGCCTGGACGGCCGTGGCACTGCCGATCTTCCTGGTCGAAGGCGTGGGTTACCTGCTCACCAATTCCGACGTCATCGTCGTCGGCATCTTCCTCGATCCAGATGAAGTCGCCGTCTATTTCGCCGCCGCCAAGACGATGGCGCTGGTGCTCTTCGTCTCCTTCGCCGTCAGGGCAGCTATCGGGCCGCGCTTTGCCGCCATCCTTGCGGAAGGTGACCGAAGCAAGCTCGCAGCCTTTGCCACGGAGGCGACACGCTGGTCCTTCTTTCCGGCGCTTGCCCTCGGTCTCGTGGTGCTGGCGGCAGGGCAGCTCTTGCTGTCGCTGTTCGGCGCCGCCTTCACCGAGGGCCAAATCGTGATGGCGATCCTGCTTGCCGGCATTCTCGCAAGAGCGCTCGTCGGCCCTGCCGAAGTGCTCCTGACCATGGCGGACAAGCAGATGCTTTGCGTCTATCTCTATGCTGTGGCGCTCATTGCCAATGTCGGCCTGAACGTTGCGCTCATCCCGCATCTCGGCATCGAAGGAGCGGCGATTGCCGGAGCGGTCGCCATGGCGATCGAAGCCCTGCTCCTGCATATCGCCGTGCGCCGTGCGCTCGGTATCACCCTTTTCGCCCTTATCCGGCGTTCTGCAGCGCCACCGGCAACGAGGGCCCTCTGATCATGGCACGTCCACCCTATACCGAAACCACCGACAGCCAAGTGAACGCCCTGACGCATACACTCGCAGCGCTGCATTTCGAAGCACCGAAGGCCGAGGCTCGCGTCGAGATCGGTCGTGTCGGCCGCGAATTCTGCCTCTATCCCGGCAAGCTCGGCTATGAGCTGCAGGATGAGCTGGACTTTCTCTCCAACCGTGCCATGGAGCCGAACGTTTTCTTCTCCGGCCGCTTCCTCGCGCCCGCCATGCCCCGCCTTGAGGATCGGCAGGTGCGGCTGGCACTGATGCGCGACAACAGCAGCACGCGCAGCCGCATCCGCCTGCTGATGCCCTTCACCGTCGACAAGCCGGGCTTTGCAATAGGGCCGTCCATTATCCGGGTCTGGTCGAACTCGTTTGGCCCACTCGGCACACCCTTGCTCGACGCCGAGGATGCTGGCGAAACGCTTGACAACCTCCTCGAGGCGCTCTCCCGGCCGGAGCTGCATCTGCCGAGCACGCTCGTATTGCCGGATGTTCGTCTCAACGGTCACTTCGTCCAGATGGCCAAGGTCATCGCCATCGGCCGGAACCTGCCGATCGCCGTCGCCAACCCATTCCAGCGTCCGATGCTCCAGAGCAATGACGACGCGCTTACCTATCTCAAGCGGACGATTTCCAACGCGCACTTGCGAGAAATGCGCCGGCAGTGGCGGCTGCTGGAAAGCCTGGGCGAAGTCACCTACAGCGTCGCGCGCCAGCCCCGCGATATTCACGGGCGCATGGAAGAATTCCTGGCGCTGGAAGCAAGCGGCTGGAAGGGCAAGAAGCGCTCGGCGCTGGTCACCGATCGCCACCATGCCGCCTTCGCCCGTGAGGCAATTTCTAATCTTGCAGCCATCGACGCGGTGCGCATCCACACCATCGATCTCAATGGTAAGGCTGTCGCCTCGATGATCGTGCTGATCATGGGCGGCGAAGCCTATACGTGGAAGACGGCATTCGACGAGGCCTATGCCCGTTATTCGCCGGGCAAGCTCTTGATGGGCGAGCTGACGGAATGGCATCTCGACGACGCCAACGTTGTCCGCTCCGATTCCTGCGCGGTGCCGGATCATCCGATCATGAGCCGTTTCTGGCACGAACGCGAGGAGATGGGCACGCTCATCATCGGCCTGACGCCGAATGGCGACCGCGACGTCCGCCAGGTGACCACGCAGTTGCACATGTATCGCAGCACCCGCAACATGGCGAAGCTGCTGCGCGAAAAGATCCTGTCGCTTACGAAACGCTAGAACGCCGCGCGTTCTAGTTTTTTGAAGATGGCGCCTCGGCAATCGCCCGCTCGCGCAGCAGGCGGCGGATCACCTTGCCCGAGGTCGTCAGCGGCAGAGCGTCGACGAATTCGATCTCACGCGGATATTCGTGCATGGAAAGCCGGGTCTTCACCCACTTGCGAATTTCGGCCGCGAGCGCCTCGCTTGGCTCGTGGCCGGGCACGAGAACGACATAGGCCTTGACAATTTCCGTCCTGACCGCATCCGGCTTTCCCACAGCCGCGGCAAGCTGCACGGCAGGATGGCCGCCGAGGCAATCCTCGATCTCGCTCGGGCCGATGCGATAGCCGGACGAGGTGATGACATCGTCATCGCGCCCGACGAAGGAAATATAGCCATCCGCATCCTGCCGGCCGATATCGCCGGTCAGCAGCCAGTCATTGGCGAATTTCGCCTCGGTCGCCGCCTCGTTCTGCCAGTAGCCGAGGAACATCACCGGATCAGGCCGCTTGATCGCGATTTGTCCCGTCTCGCCCACGGGAACCTCGATACCATCGGCATCGACGATTGCGACACGATGGCCGGGTACTGGTTTGCCCGTCGCGCCAGCACGGCTGACGCCGAAGGCTTCGCTGGAAGAGAGCACGAAATTGCATTCCGTCTGACCGAAGAATTCGTTGACGCTCACGCCAAGCGCGGACCGCGCCCATTCGAAGGTTTCGCGGCCAAGCGCTTCGCCGGCCGAACCGATGGTACGCAGCTTGAGATCGTAATGCGCCCGCGGATTGTCGACCGACTTCAGCAGGCGCAGCGCCGTCGGCGGAATGAAGGCATTGCGCACCTCCATCTCGGCCATGATGCGGAAGGCCATGTGCGGATCGAATTTCTGTGCCGGCGAGGAAACGACGGGAACGCCAAGCATCAGGCTCGGCAACAGCGCATTCAGGAGACCGCCGGCCCAGGCCCAGTCCGACGGCGTCCATAGCCGGTCGCCAGCTTGCGGAAAGCCTTCATGGGCGAATTGCATGCCTGGAATATGCCCCGGTAGCACACGATGGCCATGCAGCGCACCCTTGGGCGGGCCGGTCGTGCCTGACGTGAAGATCATCAGGGCCGGATCGTCCGGGCCGGTATCGGCGACCTCGAACAGCGGCGGATGTGCCGCCACCAGATCGGCAAAGCCGGAAACGCCCTCTTCGGCGCCATCGATGCTGATCACCTGCGTCAGTTCGGACAGCCGGTCCCTGATCGGGCGCAGCCGCTCGAGGCCGAACCGGTTGGTGACGATGGCCGACGCCCCGGCTGCCTGCAGCCGGTATTCCAGTGCCTCGGCGCCGAACAGCAAGGCCAGCGGCAGGGCGATGGCGCCCATCTTGTAGATCGCCACATGCGCCACGACGGTCTCGAAACCCTGCGGCAGCAGCAGCGCCACCCGATCTCCCGCCCCAACCCCAAGCGCGACAAGCGCATTGGCGAAAGAGGCGGAACGATCGCGCAACTCACCGTAGCTCATGGAAAAGTGATTGCCGTCCGGATTGAAATGCTGAAGGCAGATCCGGTCGGGCTTGCGTTCGGCCCAGGCATCGCAAACAGTATGCCCCATGTTGAATTTCGCCGGAATCTCCCAACGAAAGTCGCGATAGAGGGCTTCATAAGTATCACGCGGGGGCAATTTCATGCGCAGTTCCAGAAAATGGTGCGGTGCAGCTAACACCTGTCGCCCTTGGGGTTCAAGGAAACATTTGAGGTTGCCATCTTCTCTGCCGGGCGAATTGCCTTATTTATTGAAGAATACTTCGAAGCTCTTCACGAACTGATGCGTCGTCCGGCGACGATCTTACCCGCCGATTTGCTTTCGCGACGCACATATTCCACCGCTCTTCCGGCGGTGGTCCTCATTGCCCCGAATAATCGAATGGACGGAGAATAGCGATGGAATACGTAAAGCTCGGCAGGACCGGTCTTGAAGTCTCACGCATCTGCCTGGGTTGCATGACCTATGGCGACCCCAACAAGGGCACGCATGCCTGGTCGCTGAAGGAGGAGGACAGCCGGCCGCTGCTGCGCCAGGCGATCGAGGCCGGCATCAACTTCCTCGACACAGCCAACACCTACTCCAATGGTTCCTCGGAAGAGATCGTCGGCCGCGCCATCAAGGATTTCGCCAAGCGTGACGATATCGTGCTTGCCACCAAGGTCTTCAACCGCATGCGCCCCGGCCCGAATGGCGCCGGCCTGTCGCGCAAGGCGATCTTCGACGAGATCGACAACAGCCTGCGCCGCCTCGGCACCGACTATGTCGATCTCTACCAGATCCATCGCTGGGACTATACGACGCCGATCGAGGAAACGCTGGAAGCGCTTCATGATGTCGTTAAGGCCGGCAAGGCCCGCTATATCGGCGCCTCCTCCATGTATGCCTGGCAATTCGCCAAGGCGATCTACACCTCGCGCCTCAACGGCTGGACGGAGTTCGTCAGCATGCAGGACCACCTGAACCTGCTCTACCGCGAGGAAGAGCGCGAGATGCTGCCCTTCTGCGAGGACCAGAAGATCGCCGTCATCCCCTGGAGCCCGCTCGCCCGCGGCCGCCTGACGCGCGATTGGGACGAGGCGACGGCCCGCACTCAGTCGGATGAATTCGGTAAGACGCTCTACACCCAGGCGCTCGAAGCCGACCGCAAGATCGTCGATGCCGTCGGCACCGTCGCCAAGGCCCGCGGTATCCCGCGCGCGCAGGTCGCAACCGCCTGGATCCTGCAAAAGAGCGCCGTCACCGCCCCGATCATCGGCGCCTCCAAGCCCGGCCACATCACGGATGCCGTCGCCTCCCTGGAGGTCAAATTGACGCCGGAGGAAGTCGAGGCGCTGGAGAGCCCTTATGTTCCGCACGGGGTTGCTGGGTTTAAGTGATCGGGGATTTTGAAGCTGGCTAGGTTGGGCTGGTGATATTGCGGCTAGCTGTCTGCCTGGTCCCTCAACTCTCTTCCGGCAGAGCAATCCGCATATGAAATGAAGTGGTTGCCGCGCAACTCCTTCTCCTCAGCGGGGAGAAGGTGGCCCGAAGGGTCGGATGAGGGGACGGGCTGGCCGACCTGAATTCATGGACTTCCTGCTCTCGGCAGGCCCCCTCATCCGCCTGGCGGCACCTTCTCCCCGAGGGGAGAAGGAAGTGAGGGGGCACTCACATCCTCTGAAGCCGATTGACCCTACGGTAAATCGCGCAAAAGTGACTTCACGAACGGGTCACAGTTGAGGCTTAACAGGTCATGATTCCCTACCCGAGGATGACAGCCCATGATCACAGTCCCCTTCGAAGCGCGGCGCTTTCAATCGACCGCGGCCTATTACCTGCGCTATCGTATCCCCTATCCGGACAGGCTGATTACCCGCGTCGTGGAGCGCAGCGGCCTCAAGCCCGGCGATCATGTACTGGATCTCGGCTGCGGCCCCGGCCAGCTCGGCATCGCCTTCGCGCGGCTGCAGGGTGCCGCCGTCACCGCCATGGATCCGGAGCCGGAAATGCTCGCCGAAGCCGCGCTCGGCGCGAAGGCAGCCGGCATTGATATCAGCATCCGCCAAGGGTCCTCCTACGATCTCGGCCCCGATATCGGCAGGCTGCACCTCTGTGTCATGGGCCGCTCGTTCCACTGGATGGACAGGCCCGCAACGTTGGAAGCGCTCGACAAGCTGATTGAGCCGGGCGGCGCCGTCGTGCTCTTCCACGATAAGGGCATTCTGGCGGAGCCGAACTGGCGCGGTATCCTCGAGCCGCTGATGGAAACCTATTCGCCCGAGCGCAGCGCGGAGCGGCAGATGCGCCGGAGCAAGGAATGGGCGCCGCATGAAGCCATGCTGCTCGCCTCGCCTTTCCGCAACCTCGAACGGATCGGCATCATCTCGGAATACACCAGGGATATCGAAGAGATCGTCGGCCGCATCTTCTCGATGTCGTCGACTTCGCCGCAGGCGCTGGGCGACAAGGCAGCCGATTTCGAGGCGGCTCTGCGCGCCGAGCTGCTGGCGGTCGCGCCCGACGGCAAGTTCAGGGAGGTCGTCGAGGCGAACGGGCTGCTCGCCTTCCGCGATTAGGCAAGCTTAGCCGTTGCTTTCACCAGGCGGCGGCGACAGCTCCTGCCGGGTCGCCGACAGGAATTCCTGCGACAATTCGGAACTGTCCATCGCGCGTGCCAGGATGACTGCGCCGACCATGGCCGAAAGGCTGGCAAACGCCTTGCGACGGCGCTCCTCCGGCGTTTCGCCGGGAACGATCTCTTCCAGCACCTCGACCAGCCCCATCAGGCCGCCGGTGAAGGTGGATTGCATTTTGGGGCCATGGCGGCTGACCTCCTGCGTCAGCGCCGCGAAGACGCAACCGGTCGCATGCTCCACAACATTGCGATGCGAGAGATAATGGGCGAGCAGCGCTTCCAGTGGCTGGTCGGGCGAGCTTGACGCTACTTCCTTCCAGCGCTCCAGCGAGCGGGCCACCAGCGCTTTGCTCGCCTCGCAGGCAAGCTCGTCCTTCGAGTCGAAATGGCCGTAAAAGCCGCCATGCGTCAGCCCCGCCGCCTTCATGATCTCGGCGACGCCGATGCCGTCGAAACCCTTCTCGCGAAAGAGCTCGCCTGCCACGGCAAGGATCTTCTCGCGATTCTCGGCGAATTTCTCCCGGCTCACTCTCATCAATAAACTCCATCAGAGCATCAATAAATCTGTATTGACAATTTATATGACGACCATCATCAATACGCAACAAATATGATAGCAATCATGTAAATGCCTTTGCACAAACGTTCAAGCCGGAAGAACGGCAGAGCGCTAGACGTGGTACGGTACCCCGACTGTCCGCGATCCGGTGTTTTCGCAAGTCCGGCCTGGCGACACGATACCCAACCTGATTGGAACGCAGCTCATGGTTTCCACTGCCCTTGCCTCGACGCTCGCCCGGCGCAACATCCATTATGGATGGGTCGTCGTCGCCGCCACCTTCCTCACCATGCTGGTCACCGCCGGTGCCATGGGCGCGCCCGGCGTGCTCATCAAGCCGCTGGAGGACGAGTTCGGCTGGAGCACTTCCTCGATTTCGTCCGCGCTTGCCGTCCGCCTCGTGCTGTTCGGCCTCATGGGTCCCTTTGCCGCCGCCTTCATGAACCATTTCGGCGTGCGCAAAGTCATCGTCTTCGCGCTGGGCACCATATGCGTCGGCTTCATTGGCTCGCTTTATATGACGCAGGTCTGGCAGCTGCTGCTCTGCTGGGGCATCATCATCGGCTTCGGCACCGGCCTCACCGCCATGGTGCTGGCGGCAACCGTATCGACGCGCTGGTTCACCAAGCATCGCGGCCTCGTCATCGGCATGCTCTCGGCCAGCTCGGCCACGGGGCAACTCGTCTTCCTGCCGCTGATGGCGGAGCTGACGACGCGCTATGGCTGGCGCACCACCGTGCTCTTCGTCTGCGGCATGATCGTCGTTGCCGCCCTCGTCGTGCTGCTCCTGATGCGCGACCGCCCCTCGGACGTCAACCTGCCGCTGGTCGGCGAAATCCACATCACGCCGCCGCCGACGGCGACCAGGAACCTGAAGGCAGCACTCGCCTCGCCGATCGCGATCCTGCGGGAAGTCTCCACCACCTCGACCTTCTGGATCCTGTTCGCCACCTTCTTCATCTGCGGCCTGTCGACCAACGGCCTGATCCAGACGCATTTCGTCACCCTGTGCGGCGATTTCGGCATCGTGCCGGTCGCAGCTGCCAGCGTGCTTGCCGTCATGGGCATCTTCGATTTCTTCGGCACGATCGGCTCCGGCTGGCTCTCCGACCGCTTCGACAATCGCTGGCTGCTCTTCTGGTATTACGGCCTGCGCGGCCTGTCGCTGGTCTACCTGCCCTTCAGCGATTTCACCTTCTACGGCCTGTCCATCTTCGCCGTCTTCTACGGCCTCGACTGGATCGCCACCGTACCGCCGACCGTCAAGATCGCCGCCGACCGCTTCGGCCGCGAAAAGGCCGGGCTTGTCTTTGGCTGGGTCTTCGCCGGCCACCAGCTGGGTGCCGCGACCGCCGCCTATGGCGCCGGCCTCACCCGCACGGAGCTGAACACCTACCTCCCCGCCTTCTTCGTGGCCGGCGCCTTCTGCCTGCTCGCCGCCATCCTGGCGATCACCCTGCAAAAGTCGGGCTCCACGAGCAAAGGCCCGGCCATGGCTCACTGAGCCTCAAACGGCAAAAAGCCCATGGCGGTCCACCCACGCCATGGGCCAAACCGCAACCCTGCGGAAACACTCGCAATATCTGCCAACCCGGCTTGCGCGCCGAGCCGATCACATGCTAGACAGCCGCCTCGTCAGTACCCCGTTGCCCCATTGGCGGAATTGGTAGACGCGCTCGACTCAAAATCGAGTTTCGAAAGAAGTGCTGGTTCGACTCCGGCATGGGGCACCAAAAACCACTATCATTTGATGTGCCTTCCTTCAGCAGACCTCAAAAACTGCTGCAAGTACTTCATGTTCTCCCCACCCCATCACGAAAAATTTTGCCTTTCCGCCGCTTCCGTCCCTCCCCGACCATTTACAGCCATAATCCTGCCCCCTAAAGGTTTGCAACGCAGCAAAAAGGGGGCCTTATGCTTCGTAGACTGTACGACTGGACCATGTCGCTCGCCGGCCGCAAATCGGCGGAAATCTGGTTGGCCGTTATTGCCTTCGTCGAGAGCTCCATCTTTCTCGTTCCGGCCGATGTGCTTTTCCTGCCGATGTCGCTGGCGAAACCAGAGCGTGCCTGGCGCTACGCGCTGACGGCGACAGTTGCCTCCGTGCTGGGCGGCATTGCCGGCTGGGCGCTCGGCTATTATGCCTTCGAGACCATCGCCAAGCCGATCCTTGAATTCTACGGCAAACTCGATGCCTTCAACCAGATGAGCTCCGGCATCACCTATGAATGGGTGCTCCTGCTGCTGGTCACATCGGGTCTGGCGCATCTGCCGCCGATCAAGGTGGTGACCATCCTCTCCGGCGTCGCCCATATCGATCTCGGCCTGTTCATCATCTCCGCCATCGTCGCGCGCGGCGGGCGCTTCTTTCTCCTGGCCTTCCTGCTTCGCCGCTATGGCGAATCCATCCGCCATTTCATCGAGAAGCGCCTGGGCCAGATCACCATGGCAGCCGCCGCCGTTCTCATCGCCCTCTACGGCATCTTCCATTTTGCCCTGGCGAGCTGATCCAAGGAGCCCCCAACGCATGTCCACAACTTTGCCTTCCTCCCGCGCCGGCCTCGGCTATGGCGTCCTGCTGACGATCGGCATGATCGTCGTCATCGGCTCGGCGCTCGGCTTCCAATATATCGGCGGTTATATCCCCTGCGCGCTCTGCCTCGACCAGCGCCAGCCCTATTACTACGGCATCCCCGTCGCCATCATCGCCGTGCTGACGGCAGTCGCCGGCCTGCCCTCCTGGATCACCCGCGGGCTGCTGATCATCGCCGGCCTGATGATGGTTGTCGGCGGCGGCATCGGCGTCTATCACGCCGGCGTCGAATGGCACTTCTGGGAAGGCCCGACCACCTGCTCGACGACGGCCAGCAGCGTCACGCAGAATGCCGGCGACCTGCTTGGCCAGCTGAATACCATCAAAGGCCCGTCCTGCACGGAAGCAGCACTGCGCATCCTCGGCCTGTCGATGGCCGGCTGGAATGTGATCGCCAGCGTGATCCTGGCCGCTATTGCTTTTGTGGGTGCGAAGAAGGCGGGTTGACCCCTTCTCTCCCGCGGAGAGAAGGGGGGCGCGAGCAGGTGAGCAAAGCGAAACTGCAAGCGGCCGGATGAGGGGGACGAGAAGCGAAGCGACGAGGGCCTTGAGCGGCAAGCGAAAGGCAAATTTGCGTGCCGCCGCTCCCCCTCATCCGACCCTTCGGGCCACCTTCTCCCCAAGGGGAGAAGGAAAACCTACGGCTGCAGTTCCGAATCCCAGTAGAGATAGTCGAGCCAGCTGTCGTGCAGATAGTTCGGCGGGAACAGGCGGCCATTGTTGTGCAGGTCCTGCACGGTCGGCTGGTATGGCTTCTGCGCCGGGAACATGCCGGCCTGCTTCGGCAGCTTGCTGCCCTTGCGCAAGTTGCACGGCGAACATGCGGCCACGACGTTCTCCCAAGTGGTCTCGCCGCCATGGGCGCGCGGAATGACGTGGTCGAAGGTCAGGTCGTCATGGGAGCCGCAATACTGGCATTCGAACTTGTCGCGCAGGAAGACGTTGAAGCGGGTGAAGGCCGGATTGCGGGACGGCTGCACATAGGTCTTCAGGCATACGACGCTCGGCAGCCGCATCGAAAAGCTCGGTGAGGACACGCACTGATCGTATTCTGCGATGATGTTTACACGGTCAAGAAAAACCGCCTTGATCGCGTCCTGCCAGGACCAGAGCGACAAGGGATAGTAACTCAGCGGTCTGTAGTCAGCGTTCAGGACGAGCGCTGGCAGGGACTGCGGGGAGACTGCAATCGTCAAGGAACCCTCCTGATCGATTCGGCATCTGCACCTGTATATTAGGCCGGTTGTTACAGGATTGTGAAGTCCAATAAATTCAGTGCATAAAGGCGATTTCAGGACGCGGCCGATTAAACGATAGGCAGTGCATCCCGGCGCGTTTTCACGGCATAGTAAGCCCAGAAAAGCCGGGCGGCGACCGAGCGCCAGGGTGCCCAAACCACGGCTTCCCGGGCAACTGCCTTGGCCAAGGGCCTGACTTCATGGCCAAAAGCCATGCCGACGGCCGCCTGAAGCGCGACGTCGCCAGCCGGAAACACATCTGCGTGACCGCCGCAAAACATCAGGTAGACCTCGGCAGTCCAAGGCCCGATTCCCTTGATCGACGTCAATTCGGCAAGCGCCTTTTCAGGTGATTCGGCGCTGAGCGCAGGGAGATCGAGGCTGCCGCCGGCAACGGCTTCGGCCACGCGCGCCAACGTCTCGTGCTTGATTCGCGACAGGCCGAAGCTTCGCCATGCCTCCGGCTCCAGCCCGACATAACCTTCAGCAGTCACCTGCCCCATCCCGGCGATCATCTTCCCCCAGATCGCATCGGCGCTGGCGCGCGAAACGACCTGCGAAACGATGATATGGGCAAGCCCTTCGAAGCCCGGTTCGCGCAGGCGCAGCGGCAAGCTACCCGCCTCTGCGGCAACGGGCCGCAGGCGCGGATCGATCTTCAGTAGTGCGGCCAGTCCTTGTTCGATATCGCGCTCGTTGCGAATGATCTGCATGAAGTCTCGTAGTCCCTGGTTCAAATTCGTGGCAGAAGAAAGCATGATCGAGATTCCCCGTCAAAAGCCGAAATTCCGTTTTGCCCCGAGCCCGAACGGCCCGCTGCATCTTGGCCATGCGCTGTCGGCGATCCTCAATCACGACATGGCGGCAAAGGCAGGCGGCGATTTCCTCTTGCGTATCGAAGACATAGATCAGGCGCGCTGCACACCCGATTTCGAAGAGGGCATCTATACCGATCTCTCGTGGCTCGGCCTTCGCTGGCAGCAGCCGGTGCGCCGGCAATCCGAGCATTTTGCGGCCTATCAAACGGCGTTGCAGACACTTATCGAGCGCAGCCTCGTCTATCCCGCATTCCTGACGCGCGGCGAGGTCAAATCACGCGTCGCCGCTTTCGAAGCCGAGGGCAGTTCCTGGCCACGCGATCCGGACGGCACGCCGCTCTATCCGCCCGATGACCGCGAGCGCAGCGATGCCGAGCGGCAGCGCCTGCTGGCATCAGGCATCAAGCACGCCTGGCGTCTCGACATGGAAAGGGCACTGGCGATAGTGGACGAACCATTGCACTGGCAGGAAAGCGGCGACGGTGAGACGGGCGTCATCCCCGCCGATCCCGTGGCCTGGGGCGATGTCGTGCTGTCGCGCTCGGACGCGCCCTCCAGCTATCATCTTTCTGTTGTCGTCGACGACGCCGTGCAGGGCATCACCCATGTCGTGCGCGGGCTCGACCTCTTCCACGCCACCTCGATCCATCGCCTGCTGCAGGCGCTGCTCGGCCTGTCGGAGCCGCTCTATCATCACCACCGCCTCGTCCTTGGAGAGGATGGCAAAAAACTCTCAAAGAGCATGGGCGATACCGGCATTTCCGAATGGCGCCGGCAGGGCCTCTCACCGGCGGAGCTTCGCCGCCGCATCGGCCTCTGATCCGGCCCTTGGTTCCGGCGATGCCTTCTCCGTCGGCACCTCAGCTGGGCGGCTTGCCGCCTTGCCGAACAGCAGACGGCGCACGCGGAATTTCATCAGCGCCGCATTGATCTCCGCCCCCATGATGAAGATCACGGCGAGCATATAGAGGAAGATCAACACGATCATCACCGACGCCAGACCGGCATAAGTGGCTGTGTAATTGGCGAAGGTGGAGAGATAATAGGCGAAGAGCACAGCGCCGATCGACCAGAACACCAGCGTCAGTATCACGCCGGGGATGACGTCGAACACACGCCTGCGGCCGGCCGCCAGCCATAGATGCAGGATCATCAGCCCGGCCAAGAGCAGAAAGATGGTGCCGTAGATCCGCCAGCTGAAGACGATGTCGAGAATATCGGCAAGCTTCGGCAGCCATTGTCTGGTGTAATTGAGGGCGAGCGGCACGGCGACGAGCAGAATGCTGAGGATGGCGAAGATCAGCACCGCGATCAGCACGTAACCAAGGCTGGCAAGGCGATTGAAATACCACGGCCGTGTCTCAGGCACGCGATAGGCGCGGTTTAGCGATATGCGCAGCGCCTCGACGCCGTTCGAGGCGAAATAGGCGGCCGCAAGCACGGAGATCGTCAAAAGCCCGCCGCGCGGGATTGTGAGCACCTGCACGACCTGATCGGCGAGCGGCTTGGCGATCGCCTCCGGCCAGGTATCGAAAATCAGGTGTACTGCCGTCGACGAAAACTGGCTGGCGCCGAGAAAGCTTGCGAGCGCCGTGCCGAAGATCAGGAAGGGGAAAACCGCCAGCAGCGTTGACAGCGCCACATGGCTTGCCATGGCGAACCCGTCATCCTCGACGAAATGGAACACTGCGTCGTAGATCACCTTGTAAGTCGTCCGCAGGGCTGTCGGCATTCCATCTCCGCTCGGCGTCGGCATTCATCCGGCTGATACCGCCGGTTGTCGATTGTATCGGGTTCCTGAATATGGGAAACGAGTCCCGGTTTGTACAGGAATCATCTTTCCATGACGGAACAACGCACGATCCTCGTCACTGGTTGCTCCTCCGGCATCGGCGCTTATTGCGCGCGAGCGTTGCGCGGCGATGGATGGCGCGTCTTTGCAACCGTGCGCAAGGAAGACGATCTCGCCCCGCTCGAAACCGACGGCATCGAAGCGCTGCTCCTCGACTATACAAGGCCCGAGACCATTTCCGCCACGGTGGCGACAGTGCGTGAGCGCACGGGCGACCGCATCGACGCCCTCTTCAACAATGGCGCCTACGGGCAGCCAGGCGCCGTCGAGGATCTGCTGACCGATGTGCTGCGCGAACAGTTCGAAACCAATTTCTTCGGCTGGCACGAGCTCACGCGCCAGATCCTGCCGCTGATGCGCAAACAGGGGCATGGCCGCATAATCAACTGCTCCTCCATTCTCGGGCTGGTTCCCTACCGTTTCCGCGGCGCCTATACCGCCTCGAAGTTCGCGCTCGAAGGGCTGACGATCACGCTCAGAATGGAGTTGCAGGATAGCGGCATCCATGTGAGCCTCATCGAGCCCGGCCCGATCGCAACGAAGTTTACCGCCAATGCGCTCGCCAAGATCAACGAGCATATCGACCTCGAAGGCTCACCCCATGCGGTGGAATATCGCAGGCAGCTGAAACGGCTTGATGGATCAGGCCCGATCAATAAACATAAATTGGGTCCGGAAGCGGTCTATGATGTGCTAAAATCCGCTTTGAACGTGAGAAATCCACGCCCACATTATCTGGTAACGACGCCCGCCAAGCAGGGCGTGCTCTTGAAAAGGCTATTGCCGGCTAACCTTTTCTATCGTCTGATGCGCCGGCTGGATTAGAGCAACCTCACGAAAGGGCAAAGAGCCTTTTCCGCTTGAGATTGCTTAAAAGAAGACAAGGATGGAGGAGCCATGTCTACCGTTACTTATGTTGCCGCCATCATTGTCATGGGACTTGTCGCGATCGTTCTCATTCGCGGCCTGCTGAACATGATGAAAGGCGACAACCCGAACCTTTCGAACCGGCTGATGCAGCTGCGCGTACTGCTGCAGGCAGTCGCGGTGATCCTGATCATGCTGACGCTCTGGCTGACGGGCGGCGGCCGCCCGGCCTAAAGCAATTCCAGGAAAGGTGCGAAGCGGTTTTCCCTCCGGAATTGCTTAAAATAAAAGGTTAGGGCATTTCGCGATCAAAAAAGGCGAAAGGCTCTAACCACAGGAACCCGATGGTCAAGCTCAACAAGATCTACACCAAGACCGGCGACGACGGCACAACAGGCCTTGCCGCCGGCCCGAGGCGGCTGAAGCACGATTTGCGCGTCGAAAGCTACGGCACGGTCGACGAGACCAATTCCGCAATCGGCGTCGCACGGCTGCACACGTCGGACATGCCCGAGATCGACGCTATGCTGATGCGGATCCAGAATGATCTCTTTGATCTCGGCGCCGATCTTTCGACCCCCGAAACGGACGAGCCGCCGGCCTATGAACCCTTGCGCATCATCGATCCCCAGGTCGAGCGCCTCGAACAGGATATCGACCGGCTGAACGCCGATCTCGAGCCTTTGCGATCTTTCGTCCTGCCCGCCGGTAGCCCCGCTTCCGCCCATCTTCACCTTGCCCGCACGATAGCCCGTCGCGCAGAGCGCCTCATGGTGGCGCTGTCGCGTGAGCAAGGCGAACGGGTGAGCCCGGCGGCGCTGAAATATATCAACCGGCTTTCCGATTTTCTCTTTGTCGCGGCAAGGCACGCCAATCATCGCGGACAGGCCGATGTTCTCTGGGTTCCCGGCAAGAATCGATAGCGGCGCGAATTCGATCACCGAAGGCATACGTATTGACGTTGACGTAAACGTTATTTATGCCTTTCAAGCAATTCGTCTCTAGGCGGCCTGGAAGCGTTGTAATTGGGAAAAAAACGCGTATCCATGTCGCCATTCGACAAATGGAATGGCGCTAAACAGCGCATGTTCTCGGGCGGTCATGTTGAAGGAAGGATTCCATGAAGATTCTCGTCCCCGTTAAGCGGGTTGTTGACTACAACGTCAAGATTCGCGTGAAGCCGGATGGTTCTGGCGTTGAGCTTTCGAACGTGAAGATGTCGATGAACCCGTTCGACGAGATTTCGGTCGAAGAAGCGCTGCGTCTGAAGGAAGCCGGCAAGGCCGAGGAAGTGGTGGTCGTATCGATCGGACCTGCCAAGGCTGAAGAAACGCTCCGCACGGCGCTCGCCATGGGTGCGGATCGCGCCATCCTGGTCGAAACCGATGATGCCGTCGAGCCGCTCGCCGTCGCCAAAATCCTGAAGGGCGTCGCCGAGGCCGAACAGCCGGGCCTCGTCATCGTCGGCAAGCAGGCGATCGATGACGACTCCAACCAGACCGGCCAGATGTTGGCGGCCCTGCTCGGCACGGCGCAGGCGACCTTCGCCTCGAAGATCGAGATCGGTGATGGCAGCGCCAAGGTCACCCGCGAAGTCGATGGCGGCCTGCAGACCATCGAGGTCAAGCTTCCGGCGGTCGTTACGACCGACCTGCGCCTGAACGAGCCGCGCTACGCTTCGCTGCCGAACATCATGAAGGCCAAGAAGAAGCCGCTCGACAAGAAATCGCCCGCCGATTTCGGCGTCTCGACCGAGCCGCGCCTGAAGGTACTGAAGACCGAAGAGCCCGGCGGCCGCAAGGCCGGCGTCAAGGTCGCCTCGGTTGCCGAGTTGGTCGAGAAGCTTAAGACCGAAGCCGGCGTGCTTTAACCCAGTCCGAACGAGGAGTTAGACATATGGCCATTCTTCTTCTGGCTGATCATGACAATGCCCACCTCTCCGACCAGACCGCTAAGGCGCTGACGGCTGCCTCCAAGATCGGCGGCGACGTTCATGTGCTGGTCGCCGGCGCAGGCGCCAAGGCTGCGGCCGAGCAGGCGGCAAAGCTTGCCGGCGTCTCCAAGGTGCTGGTTTCAGAGGATGCAAGCCTCGCCAACAATCTCGCAGAACCGCTAGCGGCACTGATTGTATCGCTTGCCGGTTCCTACGACGTGATCATCGGCGCCGCGACCTCGGTCGGCAAGAACGTGCTGCCGCGCGTTGCCGCCCTGCTTGATGTCGCCCAGGTCTCGGAAATCATCGAAGTCGTTTCCGCCGACACCTTCAAGCGGCCGATCTATGCCGGCAATGCCATCCAGACGGTGCAATCCACCGACGCCAAGAAGGTGATCACCGTGCGCACGGCTTCGTTCGCCTCCGCCTCTGAAGGGGGTTCGGCTGCAATCGAGACGATCTCTGCGGCTGCTGATCCGGCGCTGTCCACCTTCGTCGGCGATGCACTGTCGACATCGGACCGTCCGGAGCTGACCTCCGCCAAGATCATCATCTCGGGCGGCCGTGCACTCGGCTCTGCCGAGAAGTTCCGCGAAGTGATCCTTCCCGTCGCCGACAAGCTCGGTGCCGCCGTCGGTGCCTCCCGCGCTGCCGTCGATGCCGGCTATGCGCCGAACGACTGGCAGGTCGGCCAGACCGGCAAGGTGGTCGCACCGCAGCTCTATATCGCCTGCGGCATATCCGGTGCCATCCAGCATCTCGCCGGCATGAAGGATTCGAAGGTCATTGTCGCCATCAATAAGGACGAGGAAGCCCCGATCTTCCAGATCGCCGACTACGGCCTCGTCGCTGACCTCTTCGAAGCGCTGCCGGAACTCCAGAAGGCGCTCTGATCGCACCGATCCGGTTTCTCGCAGTTGCGAGAGACTGGAAAATCGTCTTTTATAGGTCTATCAATCTTTGCCGGGCTAGAAATGGCCCGGCAAATTTGAATTAAGAGCATAGCGCATCGCCAGGAGCGCGCCGGGGAGTTGGCAATGAGTTCGCTGAAGACGATCGGTATTATCGGCGCAGGCCAGATGGGCTGCGGCATTGCCCATGTGTCCGCCATGGCCGGCTACAAGGTCCATATCTACGATCTCTCGCAGGATCGCATCGAAAGCGGCCTTGCCACCATCAACGGTAATCTCGCCCGCCAGGTCGCATCCGGCAAGACGACCGACGAGGAGCGCAAGGCAGCCCTTGCCCGCATCACCGGCTCTGCCGATCTCAACGATCTCGCCCAGGTCGATCTCGCCATCGAGGCTGCGACGGAAGACGAAAGCGTCAAGCGCAAGATCTATGCGCAGGTGTGTCCCGTACTGAAGCCCGAAGCGCTGCTCGCAACGAATACCTCGTCGCTGTCGATCACCCGCCTTGCCTCCGCCACCGACCGTCCCGAACGCTTCATGGGCATCCACTTCATGAACCCGGTTCCGGTCATGAAGCTGGTGGAGCTGGTGCGCGGCATCGCGACCGAAGAATCGACTTTCTCCGCGGCCAAGGACTACGTCTCCTCGCTGGAAAAGACGATCACCGTCGCCGAAGACTTCCCCGCCTTCATCGTCAATCGCATCCTGCTGCCGATGATCAACGAGGCGATTTACACGCTCTACGAAGGCGTGGGCACCGTCGATGCCATCGACACCGCCATGCGGCTCGGCGCCAACCACCCGATGGGACCTCTGCAGCTGGCCGACTTCATCGGCCTCGATACTTGCCTTTCGATCATGCAAGTGCTGCATGACGGGCTCGCCGACTCCAAGTATCGCCCCTGCCCGCTGCTGGTAAAATACGTCGAAGCCGGCTGGCTCGGCCGCAAATCGGGCCGCGGCTTCTACGACTATCGCGGCGAGACGCCGGTTCCGACGCGGTAAAACACCGTCGCCCCATCGGGGGGAGGGTCGCGCGACAGCGCGGATGAGCGGGGGCCGCCGGCAAGACGGTGCTGCTTTACCCAGCGACGCGTTTGTTATGACACACTCCCCTCATCCGCCCTACCGGGCACCTTCTCCCCAAAGGGAGAAGGAGAAAATTAAATCCCCGCAGCCGCCTTCACCAGGTTCTTGGCATCATCGCTGTCCCACGCCGCCGGTCCGTTCATGGCCGACAGCAGGCAGCCCTTGTCGTCAATCAACAAGGTCACCGGCAAACCAAAGGCAAGGCCCTGCTTCTTCAGCGCATTGAACACGCCCATCGTATTGTCGCGATAGTAGCCGAGCTTGTCGATCGCATATTCCGTGCGGAAGGCCTTGGTCTTTTCATCGTCGCCTGTGTCGATGTTGACGGCAACCACCTCGAACTTGTCGCCGCCGATGCTCCTTTCGAGCGCGTTCAGTGCCGGCATTTCCTCGCGGCACGGCACGCACCATGTCGCCCAGACATTCAAGAGCACGGTCTTGCCGGCGAAACTGCCGATCGACAGCGGCTGTCCCTCAGCCCCCTTGAAGGAAACGCCCTGAAGCGAGATCGGCGCCGGCGGCACGCTCATGGCAGCGACCTGGCCCTTGGTAAAGGGCGTCAGGGCAGCGGCGCGATCCCTGGCGGTCCCGCATTGATCGGCCGAAGCCGTTTCACCAATGCCATTGCCATACCCCGCCTCCTTCACGTATACCGCTGCCGCACCGGCAATAACCCCAGCGACGGCAGCAAGCATAACAAGTTTCATGGACGGCAGACCGAACGGCTTCTTTGCTGTCATTTCATTCTCCAGGTGGGCATCTCATGACTGACGGCACGGACACCAAATCCTCCAACCAGATGTGGGGCGGGCGTTTCGCTTCCGGCCCCGCGGCAATCATGGAGGAGATAAATGCCTCGATCGATTTCGACAAGAAGCTGTTTGCCCAGGATATCCGCGGCTCAATCGCGCATGCGAGCATGCTCGCCAATCAAGGCATCATTTCAACCGAGGATAAAGACAAGATCGTTCACGGGTTGAACACGATCCTGTCAGAGATCGAAAGCGGCAATTTCGAGTTTTCGCGGCGCCTCGAAGACATCCACATGAACGTCGAGGCGCGGCTTGCAACCCTGATCGGCCCGGCTGCCGGCCGTCTGCACACCGCCCGCTCGCGCAACGACCAGGTGGCGCTCGATTTCCGCCTCTGGGTGAAGGAAGAGCTGCAGAAGTGCGAGCAGGCGCTGACCGAGCTCATCTCTGCCTTCCTCGACCGCGCCGAGGAACATGCCGAAACCGTCATGCCGGGCTTCACCCACCTGCAGACGGCGCAGCCCGTCACCTTCGGCCATCACTGCATGGCCTATGTCGAAATGTTCGGCCGCGACCGTTCGCGCGTGCGCCACGCCATCGAGCATATGGACGAATCGCCGATCGGCGCCGCTGCCCTTGCCGGCACCGGCTTCCCGATCGATCGCCACATGACGGCCAAGGCGCTCGGCTTCCGCGAGCCGACCCGCAACTCGATCGACACCGTCTCCGACCGCGATTTTGCCCTGGAATTCCTGTCGATTGCAGCGATCGCCGGCATGCATCTGTCGCGGCTTGCCGAAGAGATCGTCATCTGGTCGACGCCGCAATTCGGCTTCGTGCGTCTCTCCGACGCCTTCTCCACCGGCTCCTCCATCATGCCGCAGAAGAAGAACCCGGATGCCGCCGAACTCGTGCGTGCCAAGACCGGCCGCATCAACGGCTCGCTGGTGGCGCTCCTGACCATCATGAAGGGCCTGCCGCTCGCCTATTCCAAGGACATGCAGGAGGACAAGGAACAGGTGTTCGACGCTGCCGAAAGCCTGGAACTGGCGATCGCCGCTATGACCGGCATGATGCGCGACATGACGATCAATACCGCCCGCATGAAAGCCGCCGCCGGCTCCGGCTATTCCACCGCTACCGATCTCGCCGATTGGCTGGTGCGCGAAGCGGGCCTGCCGTTCCGCGATGCCCATCATGTCACGGGGCGTGCCGTGGCGCTTGCCGAAAGCAAATCCTGCGAGCTGGCGGAACTCTCGCTTGCGGACCTGCAGGCGATCCACCCCGATATCACCGACAAGATCTTCGATGTCCTGACAGTCGAAGCCTCCGTTGCCAGCCGTAAGAGTTTTGGCGGAACGGCGCCCTCGGAAGTGCGCAAGCAGATCGCCTTCTGGCGCGCTCGCAACTGAGAAAATCGCCGAAAGTCACAACCAACAATCAGGGTGCACAAGGCTCGGAAACTTCGCTATGAAGGACTGCTTCCGCGTTTGTCGCCCAAGAGGATTTCGATGCAGATCAACATGCCGCACATCATCCGCCTGACCGTCGTGCTTTCGGTCGTCGGCCTTGCCGTCGTCGGATGTGGCCGCAAAGGCCCGCTCGATCCGCCGAGTGCTCATGCGACCAAAGGTGGTGACGTCTCCAAGCCGACAAAGGAGCCGGGCACCGAAGACAAGAAGTTCTTCCTCGACCCGCTTCTCTGATTAGGCGACGACCGTGAACCATTTTGAGTATCGCGACGGCATCCTCCACGCCGAGGATGTTCCGGTTCCAGAGATCGCGAAGGCGGTCGGCACTCCTTTCTATGTCTATTCGACGGCAACGCTGGAGCGCCACTATCGCGTCTTCGCGGAAGCCTTCGGCGATGTCGATGCCATGGTCTGCTACGCCATGAAAGCCAATTCCAACCAGGCGGTGCTGAAGACGCTCGGCCGCCTCGGCGCCGGCGTCGATGTCGTCTCCGTCGGCGAACTGCGTCGCGCACTGGCCGCAGGCATTCCGGCAAGCCGTATCATGTTCTCCGGCGTCGGCAAGACCGCGCAGGAAATGGACGTGGCGCTCGAAGCCGGCATCTACTGCTTCAACGTCGAATCCGAGCCGGAACTGGAAGTGCTGAACCAGCGCGCCGTCCGCGCCGACAAGGTGGCCCCCGTCTCCTTCCGCATCAATCCCGATGTCGATGCCCGCACCCATGCGAAGATTTCGACGGGCAAGAAAGAAAACAAGTTCGGCATTTCATGGCAGCGCGCCCGCGCCGTCTATGACCGCGCCGCCAACCTGCCTGGGATCAAAGTCACCGGCATCGACATGCATATCGGCAGCCAGATTACCGAGCTGCAGCCCTTCGACGACGCCTTCAAGCTGCTGCGCGATCTCGTGGAGACCCTGCGCGGCGACGGTCACGACATCCATCACGTCGACATCGGCGGCGGCCTCGGCATCCCCTATCGCGACGACAACAATCCGCCGCCTTTGCCGGATGCCTATGCCGAAATCGTCAAGAACCAGCTGCGCGGCCTCAACTGCCGGATCGTCACCGAGCCAGGCCGCCTGATCGTCGGCAATGCCGGCATTCTCGTGACCGAAGTCATCTATGTGAAGGATGGCGGTGACAAGAGCTTCGTCATCGTCGATGGCGCCATGAACGACCTCATCCGTCCGACACTCTATGAGGCCTATCACGAAATCAGGCCGGTTGCGGTCGGCGATGTGAGCACGCCGCGCATCAAGGCCGATGTCGTCGGCCCGGTCTGCGAGACGGGCGACTATCTGGCACTCGACCGCGAGATGGCGCTGCCGAAGCCCGGCGATCTGCTGGCCGTCGGCTCGGCCGGTGCCTATGGCGCCGTGCAGGCCGGCACCTATAACAGCCGGCTTCTGGTTCCCGAAGTGCTGGTCAAGGGCAATGAATTCCACGTCATCCGCCCCCGCGCGACCTATGAAGAGTTGATTGGCCTGGATTCGATCCCGGCCTGGCTTGAGGGATAATCGGCTTCAATCGATGATTTCGGGGGGGACGGTGGAATAGCCGCCCTGCCCGATCACGTTTCGGCGAAGTCCGGTGAAAAAACAGCCTTTCATGCCCGTTGCCCTCGTCTTCGCCACAAAGAATGTTATCTTTGATTGAATGGTGTCTCGCCGGGCACCGCGTGCGTGAGCGTGTGGGACGCCGCGCCGGCTTCTAGCCATCAACGTCAGATCGGAGAAGACCGGACCGATGACCAGCCCCAGCAACCCTAAGAAGGGCGCTTTTGCCACCCGTCCGGCGCTGGCGCGCATGGTTGCGGTCAAGCGTCTCTTTGCGCGGCTGGTACTTGTCAGCGAACAGCTGCTGCCGCGGCTGCTGCTGCCAGCCTCTATTCTTGCCCTTTTCCTATCCGTCGCCTGGTTCGGCATTTTCCGCATGGTGCCGGATATTCTGCGCTTTCTGCTGCTTGGCGTCTTCGCGGTCGGCTTCGCCGTCTCGCTCTATCCGCTACGCCGCCTGCGCTGGCCGGGCACCACGGAGGCAGACCGACTGCTGGAAGAGCGCAATGGCCTCGCACACCAGCCCGTTACAGTTCAGGAAGACGAACCGGCGCTCGACACCCCGTTTGCCCGCGCCCTCTGGCGCGAACACCAGACGCGCATGGCCGAGCGCATCGCCGCCCTGGACGCCGGTCTGCCAAGGCCGGATATCACCCGCTACGACCGCTTTGCATTGCGCGCCGTTCCGGCTCTGCTGCTGGTAACAGCCTTCAGCTTTTCCATGTCCAATAGCGGCGGCTCGCTCGGTGATGCCTTCACGGCATCGAGCTCGACATCGAGCAACCCGGATGTCCGCGTCGATGCCTGGGTTACCCCGCCCTATTACACCGGCGAAGCGCCCGTTTATCTGACAGGCAATGTCGACAATGCCGGCAATAGCCTGAACGTGCCACAATTCTCCGAGCTTACTGTGCGTGTTTCGGGTGCTGCGACGGATGAGAAAGTACTATTCCAGGCGACGGACGCGGAAAAAGGCGCCGAAATTCCCGAGCAGGCCGCTGATGCCGACAAGCAGGGCCTGGCTGGCGCAAAACCTGCAACGCCTCCCGCCGTGCCGACCGCAGCAAGCGGCACCGGCAATATCCCGGCCGCGGACGGTATGGTCGCCCGCACCCATGTTCTCAAGCTCGAAAAGGGTGGCGAACTCACCGTCAACGGCAAGTCCTGGTCCTTCACCGTAGTCGTCGATAAACCGCCGGAAATCACCTTCGACGGCATTCCGCATGCGACGGCGAGCGGCGCACTGGAACTCGGCTTCAGGGTCAAGGACGACTACGGCGTCGAGGAAGCCCATGCCGACATCGTGCGGGTCGAATCTGACCCGGCCGCGGCCCCTCTATATGGCCTGCCCGAATACAAGCTGGAGCTTCCGCGTCGCGACCGCCGTAATGGCAAGGGTCTGGCGAGCCATGATCTGACACAGGACCCGCTCGCCGGCAGGCGCGTCCGCATCACCCTCGTCGCCAAGGACGGCGCCGGTCAGACGGGCCGCAGCTCACCCTACGAGATGGTATTGCCATCACGCAATTTCAGCCAGCCGCTTGCCGCAGCCGTTGCGGAAGAACGCCAGGTCTTTGCGCTCGACACGCGGAAGATGCCGGAAGCGATCGAGCTCAACAAGTCGCTGACCATACGGCCCGAAGAGACAATTCCCGATCTCGGCAATTATCTCGCCATCAAGTCCGCGCTGACGCGGATGAAACTCGCGAGCAACGAGGCCTCGCTGAAGGATACCGCCGATTATCTCTGGCAGATCGCGCTCGGCATGGAGGACGCGCAGCTGACCGATGCGGAAAAGGCCTTGCGGGACGCCCAGCAGAAGCTTTCCGACGCCCTGCAGCGCAACGCCTCCGACGCCGAGATCAAGAAGCTGACCGACGAGCTGCGCAAGGCGATGGACGCCTATATGAAGGAGCTGGCCGAGCGCATGCGCAACATGCCGGCCCAGCCGAACCAGCGTTCCGCCAATATCCTGCGCCAGCAGGACCTGCAGCGCATGATGGATCAGATCGAGAATCTCGCCCGCTCCGGCAATCGCCAGGCCGCGCAGCAGATGCTTTCCGAACTGCAGCAGCTGATGAACAGCCTGCAGGCTGGCAAGCCGCAGCCTGGGCAGCAGCAGAACCAGGCCAACGACAAGATGCGCGAACAGATGGACAAGCTCGGCCGCATCATGCGCGATCAGCAGAAGCTGATGGATCAGACCTTCAAGCTCGATCAGGCCATGCGCGACCGTATGCAGCGCGGCGATTCCAACGAGGATGGCGATGGCCTGATGGATCAGCCCATGCCCGGCCTCAACGATCCGATGCGGCCGGACATGGGCCAGCGCAATCAGGGCCAACAGGATCAGCAGCAAGGCCAGAACCAGCAGGGCCAGAAGGGCAAGGACCCCACTGACGGCATGACGGCCGATCAGCTGCGCGACGCGCTGAAGCAGCTGCGACAGCAGCAGGAGGATCTCGGCAAGCAGCTCGGTGAGCTGCAGAAAAACCTCGGCTCACTCGGCATGAAACCGAACCAGAATTACGGCAAGGCACAGCAGGAGATGAAAGGCGCCTCGGGCCAACTCGCCGAGGGCAATGGCGAAGGCGCCGTTCAGGGTCAGGGACGCGCGCTGGATGCCCTGCGCAAGGGCACCCGCGAGATGATGAACCAGCTCATGGCCCAGATGCAGCAAGGGCAGGGGCAAGGCCAGGGTCAGGGCCAGATGCCGGGACAGATGGGCCAGGGAGGTCAAAACGGCCGCGACCCGCTCGGCCGGTCACGCAACGACGGTGGTTTCTCTGACAATCCCAACGACAACATGGTGCCAGACATCATTAACGCAGAGCGCGCCCGTCAAATCCTCGACGCCATTCGCGAGCGGCTGAGCAACAATCCATCGCTCACCGAAGAACGGCGCTATCTGGAACGTTTGCTGAATCTGGGTCAGTAAGGCAGCTCGCCATCAAAGAAGTTGCCTGTCTTCATGCTTCGCAAAGGGGGAGGATATGGAGACCAAGCTTACCCATATTTCGGATCTGCCTGTCACGACAGGTCTGCCCGGCGTTGCCGACGCGGATGCGAGGCTGAGCGGCAAGCACGAGATTCGGCTTGCCAAAGCTGTGGGCATCACGCAATTTGGCGTGAACCTCGTCACCCTCGATCCCGGAGGAATGTCTTCATCGCGCCACTGGCATATGGCGGAGGACGAGTTTCTCTATATTCTGATGGGCGCCCCGACGCTGGTCGACGAAAACGGTCACCATATTCTCGGGCCTGGTGATGTTGTGGGATTTCCGGCGGGGCAACCGAATGGGCATCATTTGCTCAATCATTCCGCCGCCGCGGTGACGATGATCGTTGTCGGCTCAAGAAAGCCGGGGGAAGAAACCATTTACTATCCAGATGACGATTTCGGCCCTATCCGCAAATGATGATGACGTCGGCACAGGAAATAGCTGTGCCGATAGTCGAAAAATGTCAGGCGGCCAAGGCCCGCGCAACAGCCTTGCGGATGTCTGGCAGCGCGAAGGGCTTGGCGACGACGTCGACGATCTTTTCCATAAGGTCGTCGGCGCGCTCGCGCTGCTCCGCATAGCCGGTCATCAGCAGGATCTTCATGCCCGGGCAGGTCGAATGGGCCTGATGGGCAAGCTCGATACCGTCCATCACGGGCATGCGAATATCCGACAGTAATAGGTCGTAGTCGCCCTGCTTCAGTTTCTCCAAGCCTTCCGCGCCGTCGGCTGCCTCTTCGGTCTCGTGACCGTCCAAGCGCAGCGCGCGGGCGACGAAGGTGCGAAGAGAGTCTTCGTCTTCCGTGATCAGAATTTTTGCCATGGTCCGTGCTCCTGGTCCGTCATGTTCCGCGACCGAAATCACCAGAATTCCGTTTGCGATAGGTAAACGGCGGACAGGCGATCAAGCTCCGTGGTTAACGGTTCGTCATCGCCGGAGCAGAATGGGACAGGCGGACATGCCGCCTGCATTAACTCAAGATCAGGCCTCGGCGTCACCCGTGACGACGCCGACGAAGGGCAATTCGCGGAAGGCGTAGGCGACATCCATGCCGTAGCCGACAACGAAATAATCGGGGCATTCGAAGCCGACATAATCGGCCTCCAGCTCTTCCTGGCGCTTGACGCTCTTGTCGAGCAGGACGGCCAGCGTGACATTGCGGGCGCCGCGCTCATAGAGCAGCTCCTTAGCGAAACGCAGCGTGCGGCCCGATTCCAGAATGTCGTCGATCAGCAGCACGTCGCGATCCCGAACGTCGCTGTCGATGTCCTTGACGATGCGCACGCCCTGCGATGTCGTACCGGCGCCATAGCTCGAAAGCGTGATGAACTCGACCTCCGGGGCAAGCCCGGTCTCATGCAAGGCGCGCAGCAAATCGGCTGCGAAAATGAACGAGCCCTTGAGAATGGCGATGACGAGGAGGTCCTTCGTCGGTCCACTGGCGATTTCCTTGGCCAGGGCATGATTGCGCTCGGCGATCTGCTCGGCAGTGAAAAGCGGCTCGATATTCTTCCCGCGTACGACAGGCATTGATTGGCATGCTCCATGGCTGCGCGGCCCATGGCCGCCGATCAAGCTCTACAGCGCCGCGCGTCCTGTATGACGCGCCAAGGTCGCTGTAGCACTCTAAAGCAGTAGCCCGTAGCACAATCAGCGGCTTGGACACACCCCCTACGGCATGAAGGAAAGCCGGACATCTGGCGTTTTTCCACCAGGATGCTGCAATCTTGTGGAGAATCCGCGGCTTTCATGCGGTCCGAGGCGATCGACGGGCGTATCCACGACAATGCTTCTGACCAGCTGATCGCCGGCAAAAAGATCGGCGCGCACCTGTGGAACCGAAAGCGTGGCACCGCTGGCATTCTCGATGATCCCGTTCAGTCTCAAGACCGGCAGCCCGTTCTCATCCCTTGGCGTCAGCGTGACATGCGAAAACTGCAGCGGATCGGACGTCGCCTCGGCAGGGGCGTTGGAGAGACCGGAAAAACCGCCGGAAAGACCGAAGATCAAGATTGCGAGGCAAACGATGAGCGCCACGAAGCTGCGCCGCGATGCCTGCTGCAAGACCTCTTCTGTCACCCGCAAAATGGACAGAATGCGCGAGAAGGCAGTCTTGCGCGTCACCGGCTGCGGTTTCGATCGGGCATGCCCTCCATAGCGCATATTGACACCGGATGTGGTCCGCCCGCGTGCGGCGGAAACGGTCACGAATTCGGCATCGACGATATCGGGTTTCGGCGTGACGTAATGCACCGGGCTTGACCCCGCTCCGCGTTCGGGCGGAATGAGGTCATAAATAAGCCCCGTCTGTTGTTGACGGTGGCGAAAAGCGCCCATGATGGCCTCCCGTTGCGGTGATCCACATGGTTTCGACGCCCATTGCCAATCTGGGCATTGAAACGAATCCTGCCCAGTCGTAAATTTTATTGGTTAATGCTTCGCAAAGATCGCCATGAATAGGGCGCCTTTCCAGAAAAATTTACCGGCTGTTAATGCCATTGGTTAACAAGTCGCCTGATTGAACCCTGCGGAAGACTGGACTGCCCGTTGATTCATTTTGAGAACGTCGGTTTGCGCTACGGCATGGGTCCGGAGATCCTCCGCGACCTGAGCTTCGACATACCGAGGAAATCGTTCCAGTTCCTGACCGGCCCTTCCGGCGCCGGCAAGACGACACTGCTGCGGCTGCTCTTCATGTCGCTGCAGCCGACGCGCGGGCTGATCCGCATGTTCGACCGGGAGATTTCCTCGATCCCGCGCAACGAACTGCCGCTCTTGCGCCGCCGCGTCGGCATCGTCTTTCAGGATTTCCGGCTGCTCGAGCATCTGACGACCTATGAAAATGTCGCCCTGCCGCTCCGCGTGCGCGGCAAGGAGGAAAGCTCCTATCGCACCGACGTCCTGGAATTGCTGAAATGGGTAGGCCTCGGCGAGCGCATCAATGTGCTTCCGCCGGTTCTCTCCGGTGGGGAAAAACAGCGCGCCGCCATCGCGCGCGCCCTCATCGACCGCCCGGAAATTCTGCTCGCTGACGAACCGACGGGCAACGTCGACCCACCGATGGCGCGCCGCCTGCTCAATCTCTTTCTCGAACTTAACCGGCTCGGGACCGCTGTCGTCATTGCCACGCACGATCTCGCTTTGATGGACCAGATCGAGGCGAGGCGCATGATCCTATCCGGGGGGCATCTCGATATCTATGACTGACCCCCGCCCCCGCAGGACAGCCCCGACCACCGGAGCTCCGCAAGCACGGCAGGCGCCTGCAGCACCCGCAGAACGCAGGCGCCCGGAGATGCGCGTGCGCCCGACGGGACCGATCGTGCCGTCCTCGAACATTCAGGGCAATGCGCTGATCGTCGTTATCGCCATCATGGCCTTTCTTGCCTGCCTGACGCTCGGTGCGGTCAGTATGGTGCGCTCGACGGCGGCAAGCTGGGAAAGCCAGATTTCCCGCGAGATCACCATCCAGATCAAGCCGGACGACAATCTCGACATGGAAAAGGCGCTCGCAAGCGCCCGCGATATCGCATTGAGCTTCGTCGGCACCAAATCCGGCCAGATCGTCGACGAGGCGGCAACCGCGCGCCTGCTCGAACCATGGCTCGGCGCCGGCCTCGATATCAAGGAACTGCCCGTCCCGCGCCTTGTCATCATCACCATCGACGAGACGCATCCGCCTGATTTCGAGGCGATGCGCAGCCTGCTCAAGGCGCAGATCCCGCAGGCAACCCTTGACGACCATCGCACCTGGGTCGACCGACTCGTGTCGATGGCGCACACCACCGTTCTCATCGGCACCGGCGTGCTCCTGCTCGTCTTCACCGCCATGGTGCTGACGGTGGTCTTCGCCACGCGCGGCGCATTGTCGGGCAATCGCCATATCGTCGAAGTCCTGCATTTCGTCGGCGCCGAAAGCACCTTCGTCGCCAATGAATTCCAGAAGCATTTTCTGAAGATCAGCCTCAAAGGCTCGGGAGCCGGCAGCGCGCTCGCCGCCCTCTTCTTCGCGATAGCCGGCCTTCTGCAGAGCCATACGATCGCCACGCCGCAGACCGACCAGGCAACCGCATTGTTCGGAACTTTCTCCGTCGGCGCGCTCGGCTATGTCGGCATTCTCGCCACCATGATCATCATCGCACTGCTGACGACGCTGACGGCGCGATTCACCGTCATGCGCACGATCTATGAGATCGATCTGGTCCGTTCCGATCCCGGGCGGACGGATAGCGTACCGAATTGACGCTTCAGCGATGTTTTTTTACCGTTTGCCAGCCCGTTCCTTGCCGCAATTGGCGTATAATAGCGAATCATGAGCATGGATCTGACGACTCGCAAGACCGTGAGTTTGCAGTCGCTGCGGGCCCGACCCGGCGGCGATAGACCCGTGCGCCGCAGCCTGTTCCGCCGTCTTTTGCGCTGGGGCGGCTTCGCTTTCATCTTCTTCGTCGCCATCATTTTCGGCGGCTTCCTGCATTTCGCCGATTCGATCACCACCTTGAAGCCGCCGCTCGAGCCGAAAGCCGATGCCATCGTGGTGCTGACGGGCGGCTATCAGCGGATCGATCAGGCGGTGGAGCTGCTGCGCACCGGTGCCGGCAACCGTCTGCTGATATCGGGCGCGCATCCGACCACCACGCCGACACAGATCCGCAAGCTGACGCAGAGTTCCGCCAGCCTGTTCAGCTGCTGTGTCGACATCGGCTATGACGCGCTCGATACGATCGGCAATGCCCGCGAAGCGGCAAAGTGGATTCACGCCAGGGGCTATAAGAGCGTTCTCGTTGTCACGAACAACTACCATATGCCCCGCAGCCTCGCAGAATTGAAATACGTCGATCCCTCGACCGATTTCATTCCCTATCCGGTCGTCAACTCCGATCTGAAGACCAAGAATTGGTTCACGGACCCGAATGCGCTGCGCACGATGATCTCGGAATATGCCAAGGTCCTCCTTGCCGGCGCCCGCAACCTGACGGGCCTCGGGCGGCCGGTAGGCCTGCGCTCGCGGCAGCCTGTCGAGGACGACGACTGAGGCTCGCCGCGTCAAACCACGCAGACGCGAAAACCACGCAAACACCGACTTTTTATTGACGCTGTAATCGTGTAGGCAAACTTTCGGATGCCGGCGCAAGCCGGTGCATTGGGAAAGCCTCGATGATTATCTTGCGTTCGATCCTGTTCAACACGGCCTTCTATGCCAATCTGATCATTCGCATGATCGTGTTGGCGCCGATTTACTTCCTCATGCCGCGCAAGGCGGCCTATGCGATCCCCAAGGCATGGGCGAAATCCAGCACCTGGCTGATGGAGAAGATCGTAGGCACCACCTTCGAGATCGAGGGCTTGGAAAATATCCCCCAAGGCAGCTTCATCTTCGCGCCCAAGCATCAATCCTTCTGGGATACATTTGCGCTGCTGCCCTATCTCGACGACCCCGTCTATATCCTGAAGCGCGAGCTGATGTGGATCCCATTGTTCGGCTGGTATGCCGGTAAACAGCGCATGATCCCGGTCGATCGCGGCGCCCGCGGCAAAGTCATGTTCGATGTCCTGAAGCGCACGCGCGAAGAGCTCGCCACGGGTCGCCAGCTCATCATCTACCCCGAGGGCACGCGGCGACCGCCAGGCGCCGAACCGATCTACAAATACGGCATCGCCCGCATGTATCGCGACCTCGGCATTCCCGTCGTCGCCGTTGCCATGCATCCGGGCCTTTTCTGGCCGCGCCGCACCTTCCGCAAATATCCCGGCCATATCAAGGTGCGCATCCTGCCGCCGATCGAGCCCGGTATGGATCCGGATGCCTTTTTCGCGCGCCTGATCGAGGAGACGGAAAGAGCAAGCGACGAGCTGCTGGTCGAAACGATCGCCAACAACCCGAACCTGCCGGTTCCGCCGACGGCGGCGCAGCGTCTCGCGGAAATCGCCAAGGCAAAACCCGTTACGGCGGCAATCTGAGCGAGCTCTCAATGCCAGACGATAGGCTCAAGATGCCTTTCGCATCCGCTCCACTTCACCGGCAACCTGTTCGAGCCAATGATCGCGGATGCCCATGTCGCGCAAATGCGTCAGCGTATTGAAGACATAGGCATCGTTCGGGCCGGAACGCCCATTGGCAGCTTCCACCACATGCGCCGCCTCGATCGCATCCAGCGAGCCGGCATATTGCCTGTGGTTACGATCGACGACATAGGCAACGGCGATCACGCGCCGCCCGTCGGCGAGCCGGATCGGTAGGGTCTTTTCCAGATAGACGTTGGTGACGAGTTCGCGCTCGCGCAGATAGGTCAGCACCTCATCCCAGGAGGCCGCCGGCACGCGAAAAGCCATGCCCCGGCAGGAGCCGCCGCGATCGAGGCCGAGGACGAGGCCGGGGTTTTCTTCCGTGCCGCGATGGACCCAGGAACGGACGCAGAGCGATCGACGATAGCCAAAAATCAGGGCCTCGGCCCGCTCGTCATAACCAAAGCCCGGATTCCACATGAGGGATCCGTAGCCAAACACCCAAAATTCGTCCATATCCAACGCCAAATCACTGTGAAGCTTCAGTCCAACCATTGGAGAACAACATGGCAGCGTCAAGCCAGAGCGTAACGACCGGTCGAGGCAAACGTCTGTGGCTCATCCTTTTTGGGCTGGTGGTGGTTTTAGCCGGTCTTTACACCGGCGGTTGGTACTATGCGACCGGTTTCGTCAGAACCAATGTCCTGAAGGCGCTCGGCCAGCAGAACAGCGCCGGCATTGCCGGCAAATGCGAGAACATGGCCTTCAACGGCTTCCCCTTCTCCATCGGCCTGACCTGTGACACGGTGACCGTCGACAACCAGACGCGCGGCGTCTCCACCAGTTTCGACAGGCTCAGCGCCTCCGCACCGGTCTTCCAGCCCAACCACGTGAGCTGGAGCCTGAAATCTCCCGCCCAGTTGCGGACGACGGAGGGCCTGACCGTATCGGCTGAATGGGCCGATCTGCAATCGAACCTCGTCGCCAAGGGCCGCGGCGTCGCCCAGACTCAGACTGTCATCGAAGGGCTGAAGGCCGGCATCGTCTCCTCCGTCACCGGCCAGAGCCTCAATGTCACCGCTGCCCACACGGAGATGCACGCCAGTCAGAATGGCAGCGATCTGGATTTCGCGATCGGCGTCGAAAATGCCAATGCCGTCATCAAAGACTTCCCGCAGACATTGCCGACCGCATCGACCAGCGCCAAGGTGACGCTGTCAGGCAAGGCCGGCCTGCTCGATGGCAGCGACCGAGAGGGGCTTCGCGGCTCGGCAGGCATGCTGCACCAGGCTGTCATCGATATCGGCGATGGCCGTATCATGACGCTTTCCGGCCCCTTCAATTTCGATGATGAAGGTTTTCTGTCCGGTCAGTTCAAGCTGGAGATCAACCAGATCGGCCCTTGGGGCGATAGCCTGACCACGACGCTTCCCGCCGCCAAGAACATCATCAAGACGGCGACGAAGATGCTGAAGGCGCTAGCGAATGGCGCGGATAAAGTCTCCGTCGATCTCACCGCCGATCGGGGTCGCCTCTCACTCAGCGGCTTCATCCCGCTTGGAAAGATCCCACCGATCTGAAGCCTATCCTCTGTGGACGTCGGAGATATCCTTCACAAAGAATATCTCCGGGCTTGGCTGGACGATGCGGAGGTCGATGCTGCCAGCCGCCTTGAAGCCGTTGCGGCGGTGCCAGGCCTGTGGTTCGGCTTCGGCCCATTCGCTCGAGGTCATCAGATGCTTGGCGCCCTCGTCGATCATGGCGCTTTCCCAGGCGCGGAACAGAGCCGTTCCGACACCCTCGCGCCGGTGCAGCGGCAGCACGCGGATCATATCCATATAGGGTATCTTGCCCCAAAAGCGGCTGAAGCGTAGGAAGCCGACGAGTTTATCGTCCCGCTCGACCACAAAATATTCACCGAACGCAATGCAACGCCCGATCCAGTCTTCACTGGCGTCATCATGCTCAAGGAGCCAGGACAAATCTTCGGAATGCGCGCGCCTGATGATCATAAGCGCCCTCCGTCGTATAGGGATGCCTATTCCTTCACATCCAGCGCATGACGGCCGAAGTCAGGCACGTCGACATCCTGGCCGGCTTCGACGATCGAGCGGCGAATGGCGCGCGTACGGGTGAAAAGTTCGAAGATCTTGTCGCCGTCACCCCAGCGGATGGCGCGCTGCAGCGATGCCAGATCCTCGGAAAAGCGCGACAGCATCTCCAGAATGGCATCGCGATTGTGCAGGCAGACGTCGCGCCACATGGTCGGATCGGATGCGGCAAGGCGCGTGAAATCACGGAAGCCGGAAGCCGAATATTTGATGACTTCCGATTCGGTGACCGTCTCCAGATCGTCGGCGGTGCCGACGATATTGTAGGCGATCAGATGCGGCAGATGCGAAACGATTGCCAATACCTTGTCGTGATGTTCGGGATCCATCTCGTCGACACGGGAGCCCAGAGTTTCCCAGAAGCCGCGAAGCGTCTTGATCGCAGCCTCGTCGGTACCCGGAACGGGCGTGAAGATGCACCAGCGCCCCTTGAACAGCCCCGGAAAACCGGCATCCGGACCGGATTTCTCCGTACCTGCGAGCGGATGGCCCGGAATGAAATGCACATTGGAGGGCATATGCGGCTGCATCTGCGCGATGACCGACGCCTTGGTGGAGCCGACATCGGTGACGATAGCGCCCGGCTTCAGATGCGCAGCAATTTCCTTGGCGACACTTTCGGAGGCGCCGACTGGCACGGAGACGATGACGAGATCGGCGTCCTTGGCTGCCTCGGCCGAGGACAGCGTATAGCGGTCGCCGAGCTTCAGTTCCTCGGCACGCTTCAACGTCTCGGCGCTGCGTGTCGAGATCACCACTTCCTTTGCGATACCGAGGCGCTTGATGTCGTGGGCGATGGAAGAGCCGATAAGGCCGATGCCGATCAGGGCGATGCGGTCGAACTGGATGTTGCTCATGCCTTGCGTCCCATAAATTCGGCCAGAGCGTCGATGACGCCGAGATTGGCCTCTTCGGTGCCGATGCTCAGGCGCAGCGAATTCGGGAAGCCGTAAGCGCGGACGGCGCGCAGGATATAGCCGCGGCTCGTGAGGAAATCGTCCGCTTCCGAAGCGCGCTTGCCGTCGCTGTCGGGGAAGTGGATCAGCACGAAATTCGCAACCGACGGCGTCACCCTGAGACCCAAGGCTTCGAGCGCAGCCGTCATCTTCTCGATCCAGAGTGTATTATGCGCGACCGCCCTTTCCGTGAAAGCGTGATCGCGAATGGCAGCCGCTCCGGCGGCAATGGCTGCGCCGTTCAGGTTGAACGGAGCGCGCACGCGGTTGATCGCATCGACGATATCGACCGGGGCGTACATCCAGCCGATACGAAGGGCTGCCAGGCCGTAAACCTTGGAGAAAGTACGGGTCATGACGACGTTCTGATTGGCCGAAACGAGTTCAAGACCGGCTTCGTAATCGTTGCGCCGGACATATTCGGCATAGGCCGCGTCGAGGATGAGGATGACGTGCTTCGGCAGGCTCGCCTGCAGGCGGCGGATCTCGCTGACAGGAACATAGGTTCCAGTGGGATTGGCCGGATTGGCAATGAAGACCATCTTGGTCTTCTCCGTGACGGCCGCCAGGATCGCGTCGACATCGACGGTGCAATCCTTTTCCTTGACCGTGACCGGCGTCGCGCCGGCGGCCATGATCTGGATCTTGTAAACCAGGAAGCCGTGCTCGGTGATGATGCCTTCGTCACCGGTGCCGAGATAGGTGTGGCAGAGCAGGCCAAGCAACTCGTCCGAGCCGGCGCCGCAGAGGATATTGGCCACATTCAGCCCATGCACATCGGCAATCGCCTGGCGCAATTCCTTGGCCTGACCGTCCGGATAGCGCTCGAGATTGCCGGCAGCGCCGCGGAAGGCTTCGATGGCCTTCGGGCTGGCACCAAGCGGCGTCTCGTTCGAGGAAAGCTTGAACACGCGCGCAACGCCCGGCGCATGCTCCTTGCCCGGCACATAGGCGGCGATATCGAGGATGCCGGGACGCGGGACGGGCTTGCTCATTTCCATGCTCATGGGATCGACCTTGGGAAAGACCGGAAAATTCCGGTTTATGACACCCCGTCGCATTAAAGCGGATTGATAAATTTGTCGAGTGTCGGCACTACGGCGAAAGCGTCACGCGCCATCACGCGTCGTCGGTATGCCCCGCGGGGCCAGCACCGGCACGAAGACACGGCGCGAGGCGCGAACGGCAACGGGCAGCCCCTGATAGAGCCGTTTCTGCGCCTCGACGATGATGACGCCGGAAAAGGCGGGCCACAGGGTCCGGCCGACCCGCTCGAAGGCGCGGCGTAGCCGCAGTACGGTCCGCAGCTTCGAAGGCGGAAAGAACAGTGCTTCTGCCGTAGCACCGGGCGTGAAGTTTGTTTCGCGCAGCAGCGAGGTGAGCTGGCCGCGTGAATAGGGCCGGCCGGAGCCAAATGGGGTATGCTCCATGCGCGCCCACACGCCGGTACGGTTCGGCACGACGATGACCAGCCGGCCGCCGGGCGCCAGAACGCGCCAAAGCTCCTTCAGCGTCTCGCGCGGGCTTTCGGCAAACTCCAGTGAATGCACCATCAGCACCCGATCGATCGAACTGTCAGGCAGCGGCAACTCTTCATCGAAGATCAGCGCCGTCGCCGAGGCCGAGCCCATCGGCCAGTTCACCGCACCCTGCCCCGCCGGCATGAAGGCGAAGGTACGCTCGGTGTCGGCACGGAAACGATCGAGATAGGGCACGGCATAGCCGAGGCCGACAAGCCGCTCCTCGGGCATCCGCGCCCAGATGGAGGACAGCGCCATGGCGATCGACTGCTCCGCCAAGCGACCGAGCTCGGAATGATAAAACTGGCGGAGATCGACAATATCGGCGTGCATCGAAACAAATGTTATCAGCCGAGCGTTGGACTTCAAGGCCGAACGGCTTACATTCTCTACCAACGTAAAAGACGAGGACGATTTCGATCATGAAACCATTGGAATTAGAGATTTTTATCTGCCGTTCCGACAATTACGGCGTCTTGGTCCATGATCCCGAAACCGGATTGACGGCATCGATCGACGCGCCGGAGGCAGATGCGGTCCTGAAAGCCGCCGATCGGCGCGGCTGGACCATCAGCCATATTCTGACCACGCATCACCATACCGATCACGTCGAGGGCAATCTGGCGCTGAAGGAGCAGTTCGGCTGCGAGATCATCGGTCCGATCAACGAGGCGGTCGCCATTCCCGGCCTCGATCGCGCCGTCGGCGACGGCGATACATTCGAGTTCGCCGGTCATACGGTCAATGTCATCGAAACGCCCGGGCATACTGCCGGCCACGTCTGCTATCACTTCGCCGACGACAAGCTGCTTTTTGCCGCCGACACGCTGTTTGCGCTCGGCTGCGGCCGCCTGTTCGAACGGCCGGCAACGGATATGTGGGCCTCGCTGCAGAAGCTCGCCGTGCTGCCGGACGAAACGGCCGTCTATTTCGGCCATGAATACACGCTCTCCAACGCGCGTTTCGCTCTGACCATCGATCCCGACAATGAGCGGCTGAAGGCGCGCGCCGCCGATATCGAGGCATTGAGAGCGGAAGGTAAGTTCACTATCCCGACGACGCTGGCGCTCGAGAAGGAAACCAATCCGTTCCTGCGCGCCGCCGATCCGGCAATCCGCCGCCATCTGCTGATGGAAAGCCGCAGCAACGAAGAAGTCTTCGCCGAGATCCGCAAGCGCAAGGACAATTTCTGATGCAGGCAAAAGAGATCATCGAAACGCTTTCCATGCAGCGGCATCCGGAGGGCGGCTGGTACGTGCAGACGTTTCGCGATGAGAACGGCGGCACGAGAGGCCACTCCACCGCCATCTACTATCTGCTGGAGGCGGGCGAGCGCTCGCATTGGCATCGGGTGCACGACGCCGCCGAGGTCTGGCACTACTATGCCGGCGCCCCCCTTGCTTTGCATCGGTCGGCCGACGGCAAGGCGAGTGAAAAACTCGTTCTCGGCATGGATCTGGCAAAGGGGGAGCGCCCGCAGGCGATCATTCCGGTCAACTGGTGGCAATCGGCCGAAAGTCTCGGGCAATTCACGCTCGTCGGCTGCACGGTTTCCCCGGGCTTCGAATTTTCGAGCTTCGAGATGGCACCGCCGGACTGGAAGCCCACCTCAGGCTGAACCTTTTTACCTTTCATTGACATCACGCAGGATGCGGCCGGACAGCGCGCAGCGACGGTCTTGAAAAAGCGACGCGCTGTGTCAGCTTTACACGGGGGAAGTGAAATTGATCCATCTGGAGGAGGTTTTTTCGTGCGTTTGTTGTTTCCTTTGCTCGTCGCAGCAGGCTGCGTCATGAGCGCCCCTGTCTTTGCCCTCGATGCCCCGGCCTCACCGCCGGCCGGCCAGCCGCTCAAAAACTTTGTCACCTCTGTCGAAAAGGATGGCTCGATCACCTTCCGCCTCTATGCGCCTTCGGCAAAGGCGGTTTCCGTCACCTTGGGATCGCGCGATCCCATCGCCATGCAACGCAGCGACGATGGCACATGGAGCGCGAAGACGGAGGTGCTGAAGCCGAATCTCTACGAATATTACTTCAACGTCGACGGCTTCCGCAGCATCGACACGGGCACCAATGCGCCGAAGCCGCAACGGCAGGTCAATACCAGCGTCATCCTGGTGCCCGGCAGCATTCTTGATATCCGCAATGTGCCGCATGGCGATCTGCGGCTGGTGACCCTGCATTCCAAGGCGCTCGATTCGGAACGGCAGATGTATGTCTACACGCCGCCCGGCTATACGGATTCCTCCAAGCCGCTGCCGGTGCTCTACCTCTATCACGGCTTCGGCGATACAGTGGGGTCCTGGGTCCTCCAGGGCCGCGCGCCGCAGATCCTCGACAATCTCCTTGCCGAAAAGAAGATCGAGCCGATGATCGTCGTCATTCCGGATACGGAAACCGATGTGCCGAATGCGATCGCCGAGAATTTTCCGGCCGCCGATCGCCGCGCGAATTTCTATCCCGCGAACGCCGAGGCAGCCGATCGCGAACTGACCGAAGATCTCATCCCATACATGAAGAAGCATTATCGGGTGCGAAACGAGACCGCTGGCCGCGCTGTGGCCGGGCTGTCGCAGGGAGGCTATCAGGCCCTCGTATCCGGTCTTTCACATCTGGATACCTTCGGCTGGGTCGCAACCTTCAGCGGCGTCAGCACGACGACGGTTCCCAACAAGACCGTCGATGCTGTGCTGAATGAGCCGGAGAAGATCAACAAGGCCTTGCACAACTTCACGGTAACGGTCGGCAGCAAGGACCAGGTCGTCGGCAAGGACGTCGCTGGCTTGAAGGCGACGCTCGACGCCAAGAAGATCAAGCACGAATACCATGAATACCCCGACCTTCAGCATGAGATGGATGTCTGGCGGCCATCGCTCGCGGCCTTCCTGGAAAAAGTCTTCAAGAAATAAACGGCAGCGAGGGCGGCGGGAGCTATTCCGCCGCTTCCGCCTGCGCCCGCATGGCATCGTCCCGGCGCAGGATCATGCGATGGGCGGCCAGCACCGCCCCTCCCGTCACGAGCAGGCAGGCAAGCGCAATACCCCAGCTCGGCTCGGCAAAACCGAACAGCGTCAGGATCAGCGTCGAAAGCAGTGGTGCAGCATAGCTTGCCGCGCCGAGGATCTGGATATCGCCGTTTTTGACGCCATAATCCCAGGCATAGAAGGCGGCGCCGACCGGAAAAAGGCCAAGGCCGAGCACGGCGATCCATTGAGACACGCTCTCAGGCCAGATCGTCGCCTCCAGGCCAAGGTGGCAGAAAAGGGAGAGAATCGATGTCACAAGACAGAAGATAGTGACGACATCGGTGGAAACGGCCTCGAAGCGGCGCGTTATCAAGGAATAGCCGGACCAGGTGAAGGCACAGAGGAACGCCGCGCCATAGCCGACGGCATAGGCGCCTTCGAAATGAAAGCCGTTGCGGCCAACGATTAGAACCGTGCCCGCGAGCCCCATCAAGGCACCGAGAATATGATACCAGCGCAGCCGCTCACCTGGCAGCATTGCGGAGCCGACGACGATCAGCAATGGCCAGAGATAGGCGATCAGGCCCGCCTCCACCGCCGGCGCGTGACGCAATGCCGTGAAATAGAGAAAGTGGTAGCCGAACAAGCCGGCAATGCCTGTGATCCAGACCTTGACGGGCTGGCGCAGCAGTTGCAGCCGCTTTGGCCTCAGCAGAAGAACGATGATGCCGGGAATGCTACCGATGGCAAAGCAGATGGCGAGCAGCTGAAAGGGCGGCATCTTGCCGGAGGCGACGGTCAAAAGCGCCAGAAATGACCACATCAAAATGGCCGAAAAGCCCGTCAACGTCGCGCGAAATTTCATCCCTGCCCCCAGCCGCTTGCCGCGGACGTCCCCAGCCCGCTAAAGCAATTCCACGAAAAATGCACAGCAATTTTCGTGGAATTGCGTAGAAATAACGGCGCGAACCGTCAAGCATTTCGGTGAAGCGATGGCCCGGTCTAGCCACCGTATTTTACGGCCGTGATCGTCACTGTCCCGTATTGCGTCGGAATCCGGACGTAGACCGGGGCATAGACATTCATGGTATCCGCCTTGGCAAACCAGATTTCCATATTGTCACTCTTGGCCAGGTAGAGATAATCCTTGCGGGTGCTCTTATAGCCGCTCTTCGGCGTGAAGCGCACGCCGCAGGCGATGGTTTTGCCCTTGAAACCCTCCGTCGAGAAGGGATGCGATCCCTTCGGCGACAGCTTCAGATCCATGCGCATCTCGCCATCGAAGACAGCCAGCGTCTGGTTGCAGAGGTTGAGGCTGGGCGTGATCGGGAAGATCATGCCCGATATCGGATCGAGCACCGACTTCAAATCGCTTTCCGTGATGGGGACCCAGGTGTCCGGACGCTTCGGCTCGGGCGTGATCGTATTCGACGTCACATTGCCGTTGGTATAGGCGACATCATAGGTGCGCTCTCTCTTGCCACTTTTGTAGAAGAGCGTGTAATGCGTCGCTTGCAGCTTGCTGTCGTTGACGACGCCGGTCACATCCGTCCTGGCATCGATGGAGGTGACAAGATCGGCAAGGCCCGCGGAGGTGATATCGCCGCGAATGGTGAACTGCTTGCCGGTGACCTCGGTCTTGAAATCCGCCCTGGCGATCGGCAGCCCTGCCAGCGAAACGCGATAGCGCGTTTCATGCTGCAGCACGTCGGCCAATGCCATCGACGGCATCGACGCGACGATCGCTGAAATGATAAGCCACTTCCGAATTTGAACCATGTTCAGGCCCTTCGACGAGGATCAGGCAAGTTATATAGTTGCTTTGCTCGCCTGCTGCGAGCGTCAGACAACAGCAGCTTTTTGACGGAATTGCGGGAAAACACAAGGTTTGGCTTGACGCGGCCAGCCTCTCTGACTATAGAACCGCAACTTTCCAATTATGGCCTGTTGGATTGCGCGCCGGGTTTTGCCCGGTATGTCTATCCGATGGCCGAGAAAAACAAAAGTAGGTGTACCATGTCCCGCATGTGCGAATTGACCGGCAAGGCCGTCCTCGTGGGCAACAACGTTAGCCACGCCAACAACAAGACCAAGCGTCGGTTCCTGCCGAACCTCTGCCAGGTCACGCTGATTTCCGACGTTCTCGGCCAGCGCTACCGCCTGCGCGTTTCCGCTGCAGCGCTGCGTTCGGTCGAGCATCGCGGTGGTCTGGACGCTTTCCTCCTGAAGGCAAGCGAAAACGAACTCAGCATGCGCGCTCGCCTGCTGCGTCGCCAGATCGTCAAGAAGTCCGCTGAAGCTGCCGTTGCTGCCTAAGCAGCGCTAGCATTTCGCGATTTCATACCGGCTAAGAGGCTTGCACGGATCATATCCGGACAAGCCTTTTTCCATGTCCGGTTTCTTTCAACTGGTGGCATCTCCCAGGATAAAAAAATGCTGACGATACGTCATACCCTTATCTACGTTCTGCTGATGACGCTGGTCGTCGTCGCTTCCAACATCCTCGTGCAGTATCCGCTGCAGGCAACACTCGCCGGCATCAATCTCGCGGATATCCTCACCTGGGGCGCCTTCACCTATCCGGTCGCCTTCCTCATCACCGATCTGACCAACCGCCAGTTCGGTCCCAAGGCCGCGCGTAAGGTCGTCTTTGCCGGCTTCGTCGTCGGCGTTGCCCTGTCCTTCTACACCGCGCAGCCACGCATCGCGATCGCCTCCGGCTCGGCCTATCTCGCCGGTCAGCTGCTCGACATCTCGGTCTTCAACCGCCTGCGCCGCATGGCCTGGTGGCGCGCGCCGCTGTTCGGCTCGCTCATCGGCTCGATGCTCGATACGCTGATTTTCTTTTCCTTCGCCTTTGCGCCCTTCTTCGTCTTCTTCGGACCGAACGATCCCTTCGCGATCGAGTGGGCGCCGATCCTCGGCGCTTTCTCCACCTCGGCCCCGCGCTGGGTATCCTGGGCGATCGGCGATTTCTCGGTCAAGGTGACCGTCGGCCTCGTCATGCTGCTGCCCTATGGCGCGCTGATGAACATGCTGAAACCGATGCCGCAGGCGCCAACCGCCTGATAGCCGAATGGTCCGCTGCGCGACTCAATGTGACGCGTGGCATCATTTCCTGACAAAGAGGAATGGCGGCGGCCGAGAACCAGACCGCTCGCCCGCTCTCAATTCTGACTGACGATATTGTCGTCATGCAGCTTGAACTCCAACATCAGGCTGCGCTGCAGAATTGAATGATTGTCATCCGAGACCATGACAAGATGCAGTGAACCGTCGGCCGCACGGAAGACATCCAGGCCCTCCATATTGTCGATCTGATCTCCGGAGCCCGCCTCGAAGATCGCCTTGCCATCTACAACAGCGCCCGGCTTGATATCAGCACCGGCGATCCGCCGGATACGCACGCCGAGGCCATGGATCAGCCCGAAGCGCCGCTCCAGCAGCAATAGGTCGCCATCCGGTAGAAAGACGCCGTCGCTGACATTGAAGCCGCCATGGCGCTTCACGGTGAAGCGCCCCTGCAGCGGCCCGTCCAGGACGGCGGCGAACAGGTTACCCTGATCGTCCAGACTGTCTTCGGCGACGATGACAGCGCCGCCGGCAAGGGGGCTCGACGGCGGCGCGATCATCAGCGCCTCGAGGCCGCGATTGGACCGCAACTCCCATCCCGGGATGGGAACGGGCATGCTGCCATCGGGCGGTGAAATCTCAAAGCCCGGATCGGGATAGGCATCGACGCGGTGATATTGCTCATAGCTGACGAGGACGTGATTGCCGCGCAGCGCCAAGCCTTCGGCATCCATGACCCCATCGCCCGCATCCGTCTCGCCCAAGCGGTCGATCATAGGCGCAATCCGCGCATCGCTGATCCCCTTCAGCCGTCCCTCCTGGTCGCGTTCGATGGTGCCGGTAAACCAGTGGCCGGTATCCAGCACCGAAATGAACCGCCGTTGATCGTCACGAAAACGAATGGCCGAAACAGCGCCGAGAAGCGCATTGTCAGAACTGAGCTCGAGACCGCCTATAAACTCCAGCGCACCGAAGCGCGTTTGATCCGAGCCTCGCTTGAAGGTGGAAATGACTTTCGCCTGAATTGCCGCCGGGCCACGCTCGTCGGCGTCATTTCCGGAACTGCAGCCTGAGAGCAGTCCGGCGAGCATCGCAATGAGACACACGGATTTCGCGGCTACCGGCCGGCGCCGCAAACCGGCGACATTGCCCGGAAAAGACACCGGCCATAAGGCCGATGCCGAAAAACACCGCAGCGGGCTCAGCTGGCGCGGCGCATGCGCGAGCGCGGCATGCTCGTCTGATCCTCGAACAGCGAGGCAAGCTGCTCCGTCATGGCGCCGGCAAGCTCGTCGGCATCGACGATGGTGACGGCGCGGCGATAGTAGCGCGTGACATCATGGCCGATACCGATGGCCAGCAATTCTACCGGCGAGCGCGTCTCGATCTGGTCGATGACAGCGCGCAGATGCCGTTCCAGATAGTTGCCAGGATTGACCGACAGCGTGGAATCATCGACCGGCGCACCATCCGAGATCATCATCAGGATCCGGCGCTGTTCACGGCGTCCGAGCAGGCGGTTATGCGCCCAGATCAGCGCCTCGCCGTCGATATTCTCCTTGAGCAGGCCTTCGCGCATCATCAGGCCAAGATTGCTGCGAGAGCGTCTATAGGGCTCGTCGGCGGACTTGTAGATGATGTGGCGCAGGTCGTTCAGACGGCCCGGTGTCTGCGGCTTGCCGCTGGCGAGCCATTTCTCGCGCGCCTGGCCGCCCTTCCACGCCTTGGTGGTAAAGCCGAGAATCTCGACCTTCACGCCGCAGCGCTCCAGCGTACGGGCCAGAATATCGGCGCAGGAGGCAGCGACCGTGATCGGCCGTCCGCGCATCGAGCCGGAATTGTCGATCAGCAGCGTCACGACCGTATCGCGGAACTGCGTGTCGCGCTCCATCTTGAAGGACAGTGCCTGCGTCGGGTCGATGATCAGGCGCGGCAGACGGGCCGGATCGAGATAGCCCTCTTCCAGATCGAAGTCCCAGGAACGATTCTGCTGCGCCATCAGGCGACGCTGCAGCCGGTTTGCGAGCCGGCCAACGGCACCTTGCAGATGCGCAAGTTGCTTGTCGAGGAAGGCCCGCAGGCGCTCGAGTTCAGCCACGTCGCACAGCTCCTGCGCGGTCGTGGTCTCGTCGAACTCCTCCGTATAGACATGATAGTCGACCTTCTCGTTGAAGTCGGCGAAGGGCGTGTTCGGACGGCGGGTTTCGCCCGGCGTTTCCGAATCTTCCTCGCCTTCTTCACTCATATCATCGTCGGAGATCTCGCCGCCGTCTTCGGTCGCGCCGTCTTCCATCTGCTCGTCGGAAGCTTCGCTGTCCTCGGCCGGAGCGGCATCGGCACCTTCGTCTTCCTTGACGTCGTCGTTATCCTGGTCCTCGCCGTTCGGCTTGTCCTCTTCGCTCGGCTGCTCCTCGCTGTCGGGCTCGGATTGCTCGTCACCATATTCCTCGGCCATTTCCATGGCCGTCAGCATGTTGCGGACGACACGGGCGAAGCTCTGCTGGTCGTTGATGGCAGACAGCAGGTTATCGAGCTGACCGCCGGTCTTTTCCTCAATGAAGGGACGCCAGAGATCCAGCACCTTGCCGGCGCTTTCCGGCGGCTTCTGACCGGTCAGCTTCTCGCGCACGATCATCGCCATGGCCTCACCGATCGGCGCATCCTCGCGCCGTTCGATGCCCGAGAAATTCGCCTTGGCGTATTTCTCTGTATTCATGGAGTTGAGATTGGCGGCAACGCCGCTCATGCGCAGCGAGCCGATCGATTCGACACGGGCCTGCTCGACGGCATCGAAGATGCTGCGGGCATCGGCACCCTGGGGCGACATCACCGCATGGACGCGGGCATCATGGCAGGCAAGCCGCAGGGCCATCGAATCGCCAAGGCCGCGGGTCACCGCGAGCTCATGGGCTGTCGGCCGCTTCGAAAGCTCCGGCAGGCGGATGCGCTCGCCCGTCATCCCCGGGCGTTCGTTGGCAAAGGCCACCTCGACCTCGGCGTCGCCGGCGATCGAGCGCACACAGCCGGTGATCGCCCGGCGCAACGGCTCCATGTCCACCGGTGCACCAGGCTTCGCTTTGGAATTGTCTCCGCGACCTGACATAATGTGTGGGTTCTTCCCTAGGCTTCGAGCACGATGTTGGCGGCACTTTCCTTCAGCTCGACGCCGAAGGCGCGCTGATAGTGCTCGGCGACCAGCGGACGCTCCAGCTCGTCACACTTGTTGAGGAAGGTGACGCGGAAGGCAAAGGCGACATCGCCGAAGATTTCCGCGTTCTCGGCCCAGGTGATGACCGTACGCGGGCTCATGACGGTCGACAGATCGCCGTTCATGAAAGCCGCACGCGTTAGGTCGGCAACGCGAACCATCTTGGAGACGGTGTCGCGGCCCTTGTCGTTGCGGAAGGATTTTACCTTTGCCAGCACGATATCGACTTCATTGTTGTGCGGCAGATAGTTCAGCGTCGTCACGATCGACCAGCGGTCCATCTGCGCCTGGTTGATCTGCTGCGTACCGTGATAGAGGCCGGTCGTATCGCCGAGACCGATGGTGTTGGCGGTTGCGAACAGGCGAAAGGCCGGGTGAGGACGGATGACGCGGCTCTGGTCGAGCAGGGTCAGGCGGCCCGACGATTCCAGCACGCGCTGGATGACGAACATCACGTCCGGGCGGCCGGCGTCATATTCGTCGAAGACGAGCGCGACATTGTGCTGGTAGGCCCAGGGCAGGATGCCGTCCTTGAATTCGGTGACCTGTAGCCCGTCCTTGACGACGATCGCATCTTTGCCGACGAGATCGATACGGCTGACATGGCTGTCGAGGTTGATGCGCACGCACGGCCAGTTGAGGCGGGCGGCGACCTGCTCGATATGGGAGGATTTGCCGGTGCCATGATAGCCCGAGATCATCACGCGGCGGTTATGAGCGAAGCCGGCGAGAATGGCGAGCGTGGTCTCGCGGTCGAAGAGATAGTCCGTGTCGAGATCGGGCACGTAGGCGCTGCCCTGGCTGTAAGCGGGCACGCGGATGTCGGAATCAATGCCGAAAACCTCACGGACCGAAACTGTGGTATCGGGGATCTCGGAAATATCAAGGTCAATCTTGCTCATCATGTCTCCAGGACGGGTGGCTCTCACCCTGCCATATCAAACTCAGCCGATCTATCCGAAACGCCGCAGCTTGTTGCCCGCATCCGTTCGGTCGGAACAGCGGCGATACTTCTCCGGGACTAAAGCAAAATCTCGGCGCGATTATATGATCGCTTGCGAGCATCCTTGAACAGAGTCCCGGACAAGAAACGCCGCGTCCGGAAAGTTGACCGAGGTGCAGCCAGCCAAATGCGCACCCTGCCGCGGTTGCCCGCAGCTTCAGCCGATTTGGACCATACCTGATTGAAGGCGGAGAGCAAGAACAGGAATTAACAAAAACCGTTCTGCTTCAATAATTGATAGGCCTGAATGACCGCGCGGAAGCGCTCCTCCGAGCCGCGGTCGCCGCCATTGGCGTCAGGATGGTGCATTTTCACCAATTCCTTATAACGGCGCTTGATTTCCGGAGCCGAAGCATTGGCGCCGAGACCCATGGTGTCGAAGGCTTTCGCCTCCAGCGTTTTCAGCTTGCGCTGCTGCGGAAAACGCGGGCCGCGACCTTGGCCCTCGCCTTCCCTAACGAAGCCGAAGGGGTCACGAACGCGGGAATAGGCGCCCGAGCGGATATCGGAATGAAGCGGGCTGTTCCTGGCGGCCTTGTTCACGCCCACGGTCCAGGTCGGACGGTGGCCGGTGATGGCTTCTTTCTGGTAGCGCGCGATTTCCCCGTCCGAGAGGCCGGAGAAATAATTGTAGCCCTTATTGTATTCCTTGACGTGCTCGAAGCAGAACAAAAAGAATTGCCCTTCCGCATTGCGCCCCACCGGGGCGCGATGCGTACCGTGCTTGTCGCAGCCGTCCCACTGGCACGTCGGCGGACCCTGTTCGGGCTCCTGCGCGCGCTTGCGGCGGGTGCGGATGCGATCGAAATATTTTGAATCAAGTCTCATGGCGTCCTAATTATGGGGCCTTGGATACCCCACAACAAGAATTGACAAACAGGAATGTTATAGGCTTTGTGGGAGCCTTTTTTTCGCAAGCGAGGTCGACGCGGGAATATGGAAACGACACTGCAATCTCGCATTGAGCGGAAGCTCACCGATGCCTTCGCGCCCGAGCGCCTTGCCGTCATCAATGAAAGCCACCTTCACGCGGGTCATCAGCCCGACATGACCGGGACCGGCGAAACTCATATAAGAATTCGAATCGTTTCCGCCAAGTTCTCGGGCATGCCACGCCTTGCACGCCACAGGGCGATCAATGAGCTTTTGAAGCCGGAACTGGACGCGGGTCTGCATGCACTGGCGGTGGAGCCCGCCGCTCCTGGAGAGGCGGTGCGCTGGTAGGGTGCCGGGGACACCTTACACTGGCTTTGCCTCTTCCGTTTCGGCGGGACGGATGCGCAGCTTGGTGATGCGGTTCTTTTCGCGCTTCATGACGATGAAGCGTTTGCCGTAAAAGGTGAAGGCTTGGCGCTCTTCGGGGATGGTCATCGATTCGTGGATGACGAGGCCGGCAATCGTCGTTGCCTCTTCATCGGGCAGATCCCAGTCGAGTGCGCGGTTCAGGTCGCGAATTGGCACGACGCCGTCGACCACGATCGAACCGTCGGCCTCCTGCCGCACGCCCTGGATATCCAGATCGTGCTCATCGGCGATGTCGCCGACGATCTCCTCCAGAATGTCTTCCAGCGTGACGATGCCCTGCACCTCGCCATATTCGTCGACGACGACCGCGAAATGCTGCTTGCGACGCAGGAAGGCATTGAGCTGGTCCTCGAGATTGGTGCTGTCGGGCACGAACCAGGGCTTTTGCGCGATCTTGACGATATCGAGATTTTCCGGCTCGACATTGCGTTCCGCGAGCGCCCTCAGCAGGTCCTTGGCATGCACGACGCCGATGATGTTGTCGATCGTGCCGCGCCAGAGCGGCATGCGCGTATAAGGGCTGTCGAGGATCGCACGCACGACCACTTCTGGCGGGTCATCGGCATTGATGGCGCGCATTGCCGTACGGTGAACCATGATGTCCGACAGTTCCAGCTCGCCGAGATCGAGAACGCCACCCAGACGGTCGCGATCGGCCTTGACCACGGAACCCTCGCGGTGAAGCAGGTCCACGGCGCCGCGCAGCTCCTCATGCGCCGACAGCATCGACACTTCCCGGGAGAGATTGACGCCGAAAATACCCAGGATCTGGCGCACGATGGCATTGACGACGCTCGACACAGGCCCGACGACGATGACGAAGAGGCGTATCGCACTGGCGACGTTCAGCGCGAAGCGATCCGGCGTCGCAATGGCCCAGCTCTTCGGCAGAACCTCCGCGAAAATGACGAGGATAACGGTCATGGCGGCGGTGGCGATCGCCACGCCGGAATTGCCGAACAGACCCAGGAACACGCTGGTCGCAAGCGAGGACGACAGAATATTGGCGAGATTGTTGCCGATCAGCAGCGCGCCGATCAATCGGTCGCGACGTTCTATCAAGAGCCGCACGATGCCGGCCCGCCTGTCGCCGTTGGCTTCCAATGTATGGATACGGCTACGCGAAGCCGCCGTCAGCGCCGTCTCCGAGCCGGCAAAGAAGGCGGAAAGCAGCACCAGGACCACGATCGATATAATCTCGGGCCAATATTCCCACAGAACAGCCAGCGTGCCCTCGACGGTCATCAGGGATGTTTTTCCTTCAGGAAACTCAGGACTTCGGAAGACGGCACATCGTCCGCAACGAAGGACTGGCCGATACCGTGCGTGAGGATGAAAGTGAGCTTACCGCTCTTGACCTTCTTGTCCTGCGCGATCGCATCCATCAGCGTTTCGGCCGGCGGCAGCTCGCCCGGAATATCGCCCATCCGCGTTGGCAGGCCCACGGCCTTCAAATGCACCTCGACACGCTTGGCATCATCCGGGCTTGCCAGATTGAGGCGCGCGGAAAATTCATGCGCCAGCACCATGCCGATTGCAACACCCTCGCCATGCACCAGTCGGCGACTGTCATAGGCAGTGGCGGCTTCCAGCGCGTGGCCGAAGGTATGGCCGAGATTGAGCAGCGCGCGAGGGCCGTTTTCGCGTTCGTCGGCAACGACGACATCGGACTTTGCCTGGCAGCTGGCAGCAATCGCCTCGATGCGAGCAGCACCACCCGAGAAGACATCCTTCCAATTGGTTTCGAGCCAGGCGAAGAAATCCGGCTTGTCGATCAGGCCATATTTGGCGACTTCGGCATAGCCGGCCCGAAATTCACGCTCGCTCAGCGTATTGAGCACGTCGGTATCGGCAAGGACGAGGTCAGGCTGGTGGAAGACGCCGACCAGGTTCTTGCCATGATGGGTGTTGATGCCGGTCTTGCCGCCGACGGACGAATCCACCTGCGCAAGCAGCGAGGTCGGAATCTGGATGAAACGAACGCCGCGGCGCACGATGCCGGCGGCGAAGCCGGAGAGATCGCCGATGACGCCGCCGCCAAGCGCGATCACCGCATCGTTGCGCTCCACACGCGCCGTCAGCACCGCATCACAAACGGTAATCAGATGCTCGAAGCCTTTTGTCTTTTCGCCAGCGGGCAAAACGAGGCTGGAAGCCTGGATACCGTCCGCTTCAAGGCTGGCAACCAATGCAGCGAGATAAAGCGGCGCGACATTTTCATCGGTGATGACGGCCGCCTTGCGCCCCTTCAGCCGCGCTGCGATCTCCTGGCCCGCACGGGCAATCAGGCCGGGGCCGATCAGGATGTCATAGGCACGCTCGCCGAGAGGCACGCGCACGAGACGCTCAGCGGAAGCCGGTGTGATCGCATTCATGGTATTCTGCTTTCTGCTTTCTTTCCCTCGGCAATCGCGGCAAGGACTTCCCTGACCATGATATCCTTGCTTACGTCGCGGGAGAGAACCGTGATATCGGCTTCCGCATAGATCGGGTAGCGCGCATTCATCAGGTTCTCGAGGGTCTGTTTCGGATTCTCGGTCTTGAGCAGAGGGCGCGTGTCACGCTTGTTCACCCGATCCCACAGCACGTCGAGGTCGGCCTTCAGCCAGACGGAGAGGCTGCCGCGCTTGACATGCAGCCGCGTGCTTTCGTTGATGAAGGCGCCGCCGCCGGTCGAGACGACACGCGGGCCGCCCTTGAGCAGCCGCTTGATGACACGCGTTTCCAGCGCCCGGAACTCCTGCTCGCCATAGGCGGCAAACAGTTCGGCGATCGTCATGCGCGACACGCGCTCAATCTCGATATCCGTATCGACGAAGGGAAGACCGAGCTGCTGCGCGACTGGCCGGCCGATCGAGGATTTTCCTGCTCCCATCAATCCCACGAAGACGAGATTGCGCTGACCGAGCGCAGCACGCGCCCTGTCTTTAAGGCTCTCGGCAAGGGTCAGGACTTGTTCACTCATCGGCCCATTCACAATTTCTTTGGAAACGGTATCGTCAAATGCGCCGGTAGCGTCAAGACGCCACTATCGTAAACATGTCTGCAATATCCTTCAGCTAACCCTTGAAGGACATAATTATTGCGCATCGCCGCGCCAGTGAACGGCGAAGGAGAGTTTTCGAATGCCAACCCTGTTTCGCTTCCTTGTCATCTGCGCGGTCATCGCCGGATCGATATATGGAGCAATGTGGGCACTGGTGCTCTTCGTCGATCCTGAGCCGCGCGATGTGACGATCCGCATTGCCCCCGAACGCCTCAACCCTCCGACGACGGGCTCGCTGAAACCATGAGCGCGCAAGCCGAAAATGTACGAGCGGTCAAGAGAGATCTGGGGCGAGTGCATCTGGAAGCCTTTCTGGAAATGATGAGCGCCGAGCGGGGTGCTGCCGTCAACACGCTGCAATCCTACGAGCGTGATCTCGAGGATCTCCATTCATTCCTCTCCGGGCAGGGAGTCCGCCTGACGGAAGCCAGCTCCAGCGATCTGGGCGCCTATCTTTCCAGCCTGTCGAGCCAGGGCTTCAAACCATCCTCCCAGGCGCGCCGGCTCTCTGCCATGCGGCAATTCTATAAGTTCCTCTATGCTGAAGGTTTGCGCACGGACGACCCGACAGGGATCCTCGATGCTCCCAAGAAGGGCCGCGCCCTTCCGAAGACGATGGGCGTCGATCAGGTGACGAGACTTTTGAGCCAGGCTGAGGAGGAGGCCACTGCCGACGGACCGGACCGGCTGCAGCGCCTGCGTATGCTGGTGCTCCTGGAAATGCTCTATGCCACCGGCATGCGTGTGAGCGAGCTCATCTCTCTGCCGGCGAAGGTGCTGGATCAGGAAGGCCGCTTCCTGATGATCCGCGGCAAAGGCAACAAGGAGCGGCTGGTGCCGCTGTCGCAGTCGGCCATTTCGGCGCTGAAGACCTATGGACGGCTGCAGGCCGAGATTGCGGCAAACGCCAAGAACCCCGCCCCGAAAGCCCGTGGCTTTTCCCAGCTGCTTCCAGGCAGGGCTATCTGCCGCGTCAGGTTTTTGCGCGCGATCTCAAGGACCTTGCCATCCGGGCCGGCCTGACGCCTTCGATGATTTCACCGCATGTGATGCGCCATGCCTTCGCGAGCCATCTTCTCGCCAACGGCGCGGACCTGCGCGTCGTGCAGGAACTTCTCGGCCATTCGGACATTTCGACGACGCAAATCTACACACATGTGCTGGAAGAACGCCTTCATCAGCTGGTCCAAACGCATCACCCCCTTGCCAAACAGGCAAAAAAACAGGATTAGGACCGGCATACAGGCTGAAGCCGCCATCTCTCGTCACGGGCAAAAGGATCGGAAACGCACCTCATGCACAATTATCTGGACTTCGAAAAACCAATCTCGGATCTCGAAGGCAAGATTCACGAGCTCAAGAAACTGGCGAGCGAAGACGAAAGCATCGACACGTCCGAGGAAGTCGGGCGGCTTGAAATCCGCGTCCGCGAGGCGACGGCCGACATCTATTCCAAGCTCAACGCCTGGCAGAAGACGCAGGTCGCCCGCCACCCGCAGCGCCCACATTTCGTCGATTATGCCAATACGCTGTTTACGGAATTCACACCGCTGGCCGGCGATCGCCAATTCTCCGAGGATGCTGCGATCCAGGCAGGTTTTGCCCGCTTCCGCGGCCAGCCGGTCGCCCTTATCGGCCAGGAAAAAGGCAACGACACCAAGAGCCGCCTGAAGCATAATTTCGGCAGCGCCCGGCCGGAAGGCTACCGCAAGGCGATCCGTATCCTCGAAATGGCTGACCGCTTCCAGTTGCCCGTCATCACGCTGGTCGATACCGCCGGCGCCTATCCGGGGGTTGGCGCCGAAGAACGCGGTCAGGCCGAAGCGATCGCCCGCTCGACCGAGATGTGTCTCGGCGTGAAGGTGCCGATCATCTCCATCGTCATCGGCGAAGGCGGCTCCGGCGGCGCCATCGCGATTGCCGTCGGCAACCGCGTCTATATGCTCGAACATTCGATCTACAGCGTAATTTCGCCCGAAGGTGCGGCCTCGATCCTCTGGCGCGATTCAACGCGCGCCAAGGAAGCCGCAACCAACATGAAGATAACAGCCGATGATCTGAAAGGCCTCGGCGTGATCGACGGCATTATCTCCGAGCCTGTCGGCGGCGCGCATCGCGATCCGAACGCGGTAATAAGCGCGGCCGGCGAAACGATTGCGAACGCGCTTGCAGAGCTTTCCAGCCGTTCGGGCGAACAATTGCGCAGCGACCGCCGCCAGAAATTCCTCAACATCGGTCGCAATCTCTAAGCAGCATTCGAAAAAAGTGATCGCCAAAAGCGGAAATGAGGCCAAACCTTGGCCACATTTCCGTTATCGAAGCTTTTATGGCAAAGAAAAGCTTGCCGACGCGCTGCGGGCACGTCATAGGCTGGTAAGGAATTTTCAAGTATAAGCCATCTATGATTCCGTTTCATGCTTCGAGGGGAGTGGCGAAACAGATTGAGCTGCCACTCTTCGCATTTATGGACCAAGTCAGAATGCGCATTCGTCACCTTGCCTATATTTCCCTGATGGCGCTGGCGCTCGCCGGCTGCAACGACGCGCTGGACACCGCGTCGATCGACCTGTCGAAGGTGAAGAACAAGGTCGAACAGCCGCTTCCCAGCCATATTCTTGCTGACATGGCCAAGAAGGGCATGGACCGCAACTCGCCGATCATGATCCGCATCTTCAAGGAAGAAGGCGTGATGGAGATCCTGAAGGCGAACCAGAGCAACCGTTTCGAAGTCATCGCCGATTACAAGATCTGCGCCTGGTCCGGCCGTCTAGGCCCGAAGGTAAAGGAAGGCGACCGGCAGGCGCCGGAAGGCTTCTACATGCTGACGCCGGCTAACCTGAACCCGAATTCGAAATACTACCTCGCCATCAACACCGGCTTCCCGAACCGTTACGATGCTGCCAACGGCCGCACCGGCGCCGATCTGATGATCCACGGCGCCTGCTCGTCGTCCGGCTGCTATTCTATGACCGACCAGCAGGTGCTGGAGATCTATGCCTTCGCGCGCGACGCCTTCAAGGGCGGGCAGAAGGCCGTTCAGCTCGAAGCCTTCCCCTTCCGCATGACGGCGGAAAACATGTGGAAGCATCGCCTCAGCCCCAATATCGAATTCTGGAAGATGCTGAAGGTCGGCTACGACAATTTCGAAGTCACCAAGCGCCCACCCGAGGTCGAGGTCTGCGAGAAGAAATACGTCTTCAACCAGCAGGCCAGCGGTCCGTTCAACGCCAGCGGCAAATGCCCTGTCATGACCACGCCGCCTGCCCTGCAGATGGCGCTTGCGACCTATGACAAGCAGTATCAGGCAGACTATGCCGCTGCCTCGAAGAAGTTCGACGGCATGGCCTGGTACGACCCGACCGAAGCCGAGCGCAAAGCCATCGTCGCCAAGCAGCGCAAGGGCCACGATATCGCCTATGCACCGACGGGCACCGCACTTGCCGCCGGCAAGATGATGAAGGTCGCCGATCTCGAATCGATGATGTCCAACCAGTCGGCCCAGCAGGTGGCGCGCGGCGGCACCGTTGCCAGCCCGACGAGCAACCCGACGACGGCAAGCATCCGCGTGGCCACGGCAAGCCCTGCGACAGGTGCTCCGATGGCGCCTGCGCAGCAACCCGCGGCCGGCCCGATCGTTGCAGCCAACATTCCGGCAAATGTGCCTATCCCGACGGCAAACCCCATGAACTCCAGCCTCAACGCGCTCGCCTACGCGCCGAACCCGGCCGTCGAGACCGCACAGACAGAGGCCAAGAAGCCGCCTTTCTGGAAGTTCTGGGCCAAGAGTGAATAGTCCAGATACCGAGATCTATGATCTGCGCGGCCTGAAATGCCCCTATCCGGCGATCAAGACGGAAAAGCGCCTGCGCGGCATGGCAAGCGGCGCGACATTGACCGTGGAGACGACGGACCCCCTCGCCGTCATCGACATTCCCCATCTCTGCAATGAGAAAGGCCATGCGCTTCTCGCAAGCGAGAAGACGGATAGCGGCCATCGCTTCGTGATTCGCAAGGGGTGACCATTTGCGACGGAGGCCATCCCCGTGGTTCTAGGGTCGCTACGCTCCCGCCTCACCATGAGGATGGAGCGAATTTCACCTGATGCAATCGGCAGGAGTTGGCTGCGATGTACAGACATCTTCCTCTGAAGCGGCCGTAAGAGGACGGCTGATTTACAGCGCCTCCCCGCCTCCCCTTCTCCCCAGCGGGGAGAAGGTGCCCGATAGGGCGGATGAGGGGGGTATCTCCCCACGGCAAGAGCCGCCGCCCTTCGTCCGCGCTCAAGGCACTCGAAGCTATCGCTTCTCGCCCCCTCATCCGACCCTTCGGGCCACCTTCTCCCCAAGGGAGAGAAGGTAGAAACCCTAAAACTTCATCCCCGGCACAGCGAGCGGGTTGTCCTCCAGCGCCGCTCTGTCAGGCGTATCGACGCGCGGCTTACTGAGGAAGGCGTCGAACAGGCCCTTCACGAAATCCTCGGGCAGATCCTTCGTGATGATGACCATGCGCGTGCGGCGGTCTTCCGGATCGGGCCAGGCCGGCAGGCGCACGGGCGCATGGAAGATATTCTGCACGCCATGCAGCACGACGGGACGCTCCGGCCGATCGGACATGGCAACGATCGCCTTCATGCGCAGGAGCTTTTCACCATGCGCCGAACGAAGGAGGTCAATGAACATTTCGAGCGCCATCGGATCGATAGGCTGGGTCTCGACGATCGAGAACGACCGGATCGAGCTGTCATGCCGCGTGACATCATGGGCGTGCTGATGCCGATGGCCGTGGTGGTGCCCATGATGGTGATGGTGGTGTCCATGATCGCCGTGATGATGGTCATGATCATGGTTGTGGTGATCGTGCTCATCATGGTGATGATGATCGTCGTCCGCTTCCAGCTCGTCCTGCAGCCAGCGGCCGACATCGGCGATCTTGGACGCCGGGTCGTAGAGGCCGTTGACCAGAATCGCGGCCCGTCCCGCCTCGTCGCTATCGGCATTCAGGATCTGCGCGCGCGGATTGAGCCCCCTTAGCCTGCTCTCCAGCTGCGCTTCCGGCACGGCGCCGGCAATCCGGGTCTTGGACACGATCAACCGGTCGGCGACCGCCACCTGCTTGCGCGCTTCTTCGTGACTGTCGAGCGTCTGCAGCCCGTTGACGGCATCTACGACGGTAATGACGCCATCCAGGTCGAAATTGTTGGCAATGATCGGATTGCCCATGATCGACTGCATGACGGGAGCAGGATCGGCAAGCCCGGTCGTTTCGATGACCACCCGTTTCAGCGGCCGGATACGGCCGGTCTGCATTGCGTCCATCAGGTTTGCCAGCGTATCCACCAGCTCGCCGCGCACCGTGCAGCACAGGCAGCCATCGGAAAGCTCGATGATAGAATCGCCGGAGCTTTCCACCAGCAGATGATCGATGCCGACATCGCCGAACTCGTTGATGATGACGGCCGCATCGCGCATGGCCTCATCCTTGAGGATGCGATTGAGCAGGGTCGACTTACCCGCACCGAGGAAGCCGGTCAGGATGGCAACCGGCACTCTTTGCTGCGAAACGCTCATGATTCCTGTCCGATATTAGAAAGTGGGTCGCGGCATCGGGACCGGCACATTGGACCCGCTGCCGGAGATGGCGATCTTGTTGTCCCTGGTCGCCTTATCGCCTTTCGCCGTCACATCGTCCTTGTCGCCCTTGGCGGCCGTTGCGATGTCCTGGCCGCCGATCAGGCCGGCATAGACGAAATTGGGCTCGTGATCCATTTCGTGGATATAGGGCGACTGGACCTTGGTGCGGCCGAAGGGATCGCGGGTTTCGCTGCGCGCCTGCGCGCCCTTGGTGCTGCAGATGTCGGCGGTGACATCGGCGACATCGGCCGCAAGCGGCGCGTCGGGTCTCAAGGTTGCGAGCGTGTCGCGGGTCGACAGCTGGTTCTGGAAGCCCTTTTCCAGGAGATTGGCGGAATCGTCGGCGCGCGCCGCCAGGCTGTCCGTGCCCAGAACGACCGAGATCAGCGTACGGCCGTTGCGGGTTGCGGAGGCGATCTGGTTGAAGCCGGCCGCGCAGATGAAGCCGGTCTTCATGCCGTCGGCGCCCTCGAAGCGGCCGATGAGCATATTGATGTTCGGCACCTGCTTCACGCCGTTGGTGAAGCCCTCGAGCGAGAAATAGCCGGCATATTGCGGAAACTCGCGGCGCAGCGCGACGCTGAGAATGGCAAGATCGCGTGCCGTCGTATATTGCCCCTTGCCGGGAAGACCGTTCGGATTGATGAAATGCGAGTCGCGCATGCCGAGGCGCGCTGCTTCCGCATTCATCCGCGCCACGAAGCCCTGCTGCGAGCCGCCGACCGTCTCGGCGACGGCCATGGCGAGATCGTTTGCCGATTTGACCAACATCATCTTCAAGGCATTGTCGAGCGTCATCTTCTGGCCCGGCTTGAAGTACATCTTCGCCGGCGGCTGTGCCGCTGCAAGCTTCGACATGACAACGGGCGTATCGAGACGGACCTGACCGGACTGGATGGCTCGGAAGGTGACGTAAGTCGTCATCAGCTTTGTGAGCGAGGCGGGATACCAGCGGCGAAACGCCTCCTGCTGGTCGAGAACGCGTCCGGTACTGACGTCGACGAGAATATGCGGATTGGCTCCGGCCGTCTCAGCGGTCGACAGGAAAAGCATGGATGCTGCTGCGGCCATAGGAACGAGCCGCAGGGCGGCATACAAACGATTCTGCTTCGTCGGCACGATCTATCCTTCAGAAGTCCGGAATTTTCTCGAAAGCTTCGTCTATTTAACCTATATGGCTAGGAGAAGGCAAAGGCGATTGACGACTTTATTTCCCGATGGCACGCCGCAAGGGCCGCGACAAGCTGGCCGAGGCTGTGCCAAGGGCCCGCAGGTTGAACCAGAATCGATATTGAGCAGCAGGAAAATCAGCATATGCCGATCTTGAACAGAGCCGCAGAACTCCAGGGCGAAGTGACCGAGTGGCGCCGCCATATCCATGCACATCCCGAACTCCTCTATGCGGTTGAGAACACGGCCGCCTTCGTGGCGGAGAAACTGCGCGCTTTCGGCGTCGACGAGGTGGTGACCGGCATCGGCCGCACCGGCGTCGTCGGCCTGATCCGCGGCAAGGGCGAGGGACGCACGATCGGCCTGCGCGCCGACATGGACGCCCTGCCGCTCACCGAAATCACCGGCAAGCCTTATGCTTCCCAAACGCCCGGCAAGATGCATGCCTGCGGCCATGACGGCCACACCGCCATGCTGCTGGGGGCGGCGAAATACCTCGCCGAGAACCGCAATTTCAACGGCAACATCGCCGTCATCTTCCAGCCGGCCGAAGAAGGCGGCGCCGGCGGCGACGCCATGGTCAAGGACGGCATGATGGAGCGTTTCCAGATCGCCGAAGTCTATGGCATGCACAATATGCCGGGCCTACCGGTCGGCCACTTCGCCATCCGCAAGGGCGCGATCATGGCCGCGACGGATGAATTCACCGTCTCCATCAAGGGGCTCGGCGGCCATGCCGCCATGCCGCACAAGACCATCGATCCGATCGCCATCGGCGCGCAGATCGTCTCCAACCTGCAGCTCATCGCTTCGCGCAGCGCCAATCCGCTGAAATCCGTGGTGGTTTCCGTCACCAAGTTCAACGCCGGCAACGCCCATAACGTCATCCCGAACGATGCAAGCTTCGCCGGCACCGTGCGCACGCTCGACCCCGAAATGCGCGACCTTGCCGAGCAGCGCTTCAAGCAGATCGTGACAGGCATCGCGACGAGCCACGGCGCGGAAGTCGAGATCGAATTCCAGCGCAACTACCCGGTCACCTTCAATCACGCTGACGAGACCGATCATGCGATTGCTGTCGCGGAGGAAATCGCCGGCGCGGGCAATGTCATCCCGAATATCGATCCGATGATGGGCGGCGAGGATTTCTCCTACATGCTGCTTGCCCGCCCCGGCGCCTTCATCTTCGTCGGCAACGGCGATAGCGCCGGCCTGCACAACCCGGCCTACGACTTCAACGACGAAGCCATCGCCCACGGCATTTCCTACTGGGTGCGGCTTGCCGAACAGCGCCTCAACGCCTAAGGCATCCTTCGATGCCCCCGCGCAGCCTTCAAAGCCGCGCGGGGTGCGCGCTCAAGACAGATTGTCCCCAAGACGCAAAAGGGCTTGGCTTCGGGCCTTTGCTTTTGTATGGATCATGCCGAGTGGTCTCGTAGCTCAGCAGGATAGAGCATCAGATTCCTAATCTGAGGGTCACGCGTTCGAATCGCGTCGAGATCACCATTATCCCCTATTCACGCTTCTAGCTTCCTAGCATGGACGGCTGATTGCCGACGAGAAGAATATCTTTCATTTTTGCATATGAACTTTGAAAAAGTTCAACTTCTTAATTCTAAGAGTGAACAAGTATATTTGGATAATTATGGACTTTAGCTGGAATTTGTAGAGCGGATGTCTTAGCCTCAAATTCTCCGCTCCATCAATGCAATTTAACGCAAAGCAATCATGGCTTCGAGCGAACAAAAAATAAAGAAAAAATCGATGTTTAACGTCTCTCTTGCGACGGCTAATTTCTCGTTTGACGCTTCAAATCTTTCGCTTTTGGTAGGAGCGATTTTTGTCTGTTTGGGCACGTTTGGCGTATTCAAGTTTGGTGCAATAAAGGAAAAATTCGCTGACGAGCGTATATCATTCAATGAAAGTGAAACCGCCAAGGCTAACGAAAACGCCGAGATCGTCCGGAAATCGAATTTAGTGCTTCAATCGGATCTTGAACGAGAGAGAGCAGCTCGATTGAAGCTCGAGAACAAGGTAGCGCCTCGTCACCTTCGGGCTGAGCAAGCTAAGGTTATCGTCGAGGCGATCAAGCCCTTCCAGGGTCAGCGTATACTGGTAACGTCTATAATGGGCGACGCGGAAGCGGAAACATATGCCGTCGAATTTATCGGCATGTTTCGAGAGGCAGGTTGGAATCCAGGAGCTTCCAATCAACCTGACTTGGCTTTATTCACCCCCAGCCCAGTCGGAGTTTTGCTCTCCATTAGCAATGAAGACGCCGCCACACCTCCACCTGGCGCCAATCCCCTATTCGATGTATTCAAAAGCCTTGGCATCTTAACCGCTGGCACAACAAACCCAAAGGTAGCTAAAGGGTCAATTTCGTTAATAGTCGGCACCAAACCGAATGGCGACTAGCCGTTAGCTTTCGAAGCTCGGCTTACGGAGAAATTTTGCTATCAGTTCCCTATAAAATCGTTGCTTCCGACACCAGCTAGCCATTCAGTATTAAGTGGGACTGTAAAACGCTGCGCCATATCCGCCTTCTCCGAGGGGGAGAAGGAATTTTCGCCCATGCGCGATCGCCCTGCCGTACCCTCAACGGCTATGAACGTAAGTTTAAAACGCGGATGTCACCCCACCGCAATCCTATTCCTCACCAACCGCACGCCAGGAATGGACTCCGCGACCGCGGTTGCCCGCTTCACCTCCTGATAGGTCGCGACCGAGCCGTGCAGGCGGATTTCCTGGCCTGCGGCAATCACGGTGACATCGGAAGCATCGATTCCGCCGGCAACGGCGAGCGCATTGGCAACGGCGGATTCCAGCGCCGAGCGCCTGGCCTGCTCGTTTTCCAGATAGAGCTCCATCCCGTGAAACGTTGCCGCCTTGAAAACCATTCGTGACCCTCCGCATTCGAGTGGTCGGAAAACGCAGCACTTTGCATTTGGTTCAATCGAGATTGAAAAAAATATGACTAATTCACACGGTCGCTTTTCGCGTGTACCGGCGGAGGAGCAGTTGCATGGCTCCGGACTTGCCGCTCCGGGCAATCCCCTGTAGAGCCATGGGGAACAGCAGCAAATGCGGATACCTGAATGAACACCGGCAGCACGGCGCGTCGTCGCCTGACGATATTGGGTTCGACCGGCTCCATCGGCCAGAATACGCTCGACGTCATCGCCCAGCTGGGCGGACGTGAGGCCTTCGATATCGCCGCCATCACCGGGCATGACAATATCGAGCTGCTGGCCGAGCAGGCCAAGGCCTGCGGCGCCGCCTTTGCCGTGACGGCCAATGAAGAGCGCTATCAGGAGCTGAAGGATGCGCTTGCAGGCACCGGCATTGCCGTCGGCGCCGGCAAGAATGCCTTGATCGAAGCCGCTTCCATGCCCTCGGACTGGGCGATGGCGGCGATCGTCGGCACAGCCGGTCTTGCGCCGACGCTGGCAGCCGCGCGCCGCGGCGCCGATATCGCGCTTGCCAACAAGGAATGTCTCGTCTCCGCGGGCGATCTCTTCGTGCGCGCCGTTGCCGAAGGCGGTGGCCGGCTGATCCCGGTCGATAGCGAACACAGCGCCATTTTCCAGGCGCTGGAAGACGACCAGCAGCATGCGGTGGAGCGCATCATCCTGACCGCATCGGGCGGCCCCTTCCGCACCTGGACGCGCGAGCAAATGGCCAATGTCACGCCGGCAATCGCGCGTGCCCATCCCAACTGGTCGATGGGCTTCAAGATCTCGATCGGCAGCGCCTCCATGTTCAACAAGGCGCTTGAAATGATCGAGGCCAAGCACCTGTTCAATGTGCGCCCCGACCAGATCGAAGTGGTGGTCCACCCGCAATCCGTCATTCACTCGATGGTCGGCTATACAGACGGCTCCATTCTGGCGCAGCTCGGCTGTCCCGACATGCGCACCGCCATCGGCTATGCGCTGACCTATCCCGCCCGCACCAAGCTCAGCGTCGACCGGCTGGATTTTGCCAAGCTCGCGCGGCTGGATTTCGAGGCGCCGGATGAAGTGCGTTTCCCGGCCCTGCGCCTTGCCCGCACGGCCCTGGAGCGCGGCGGCCTGCAGGGCGCCGTCATGAACGCCGCCGAGGAGATCGCCTTCCACGCCTTCGTCGACGGCCGCATCGGCTTCCTCGAAATGGCCGATGTCGCCGAAGCCGTCATGGAGGAGATGATAGCAACCGGCAGCGCCGACAGCATGGATGCGGTCTTTGCCGCAGATGAGGAAGCGCGCGGCCGCGCCGCAGCACTCGTCGCCCAGCGGGAAAAGGCTGCGTAAGTATAATCTTACAATAGATCGCAACACTCCGCATTCGCTACGCGACCGCATATCTGGCGGTTGCCATTCCCGACAATGATGCTAGAGAGAAATTCCGGCTTCACTTTCAAGGGAATCACGATGCCGGACTTTTCCACGATCATTCTTTTTGCCGCCGCCGCGCTGGTGCTCACCGCCACGCCCGGTCCCGATATGCTTCTCATCGCCTCGCGCAGCGTCAGCCAGGGCCGCTCCGCCGGCTTCCTCACTTATGCCGGCATTGCACTCGGAACCTATTGCCACGCCATGGCGGCAGCCCTCGGACTGTCGCGGCTCTTCCTGACCGTGCCTGTCGCTTATGAGATCGTGCGTTGGGCAGGCTGCGCCTACCTGCTCTATCTGGCCGTAAAGACGCTCCGCTCGCAGGGTTCTGCGTTCGCGCCGTCGGCCGGGCTCAAGCGCCTTTCGGGTAAGCGCATCTTCGTCGAGGGCCTGGCGACCAATATTCTTAACCCGAAGATGGCCCTATTCGTGCTTGCGCTTTTCCCGCAATTCGTCGATCCCAGCGGCTCGATGATCCCGCAGATGGCCTTGCTCGCCACCATTCTCAACGGGATCGGCTTCCTGGTGAACGGCTCTGTCATCCTGCTTGGCAGCCACATCCGCGGTCGGTTCTCGGCGATCAAGCGCCTTCCGAAGCTGCCGCAATATCTGCTGGCAACGGTATTTACCGGCCTTGCCTGCCGCCTGGCTTTGGGAAGCCGCGGCTAACGCCGGCACAAACAATCATTGCGGAAATCGGCATCACACCGATATTCCGCAATGAAGCGCATTTTGCTTTTTCAGGCAGAAGCCGTCTTTTACGCAACGGCCCTTGCGAGCGCACAGCGGGACCAGAGCGCATGCAGCGCACCGACCAGCTGCTCGATATCGCCATCGGAATGCAGCGGCGTCGGCGTGATGCGCAAACGCTCGGTCTTTTTCGGCACAGTCGGATAGTTGATCGGTTGTACATAGACGCCGGCGTCCAGCAGCAGATCGGAAATCCACTTGCACTTGGCGGCATCGCCGACCATGACCGGAACCACATGGCTCGGGTTCGGCATGTGCGGAATACCGGCGGCATCGAGCTGCGCACGTAGCTTGCGTACGCGATCCTGATGGCGCATACGTTCGAACTGGCTGACCTTGAGGTGTTGGATCGAGGCGACGGCACCCGCAGCCAGAGCCGGCGGCAGCGAGGTCGTGAAGATGAAGCCCGACGCAAACGAGCGGATGAAATCGCAGAGCGCGGTGGAAGCGGCAATATAGCCGCCCATGACGCCGAATGCCTTGCCGAGCGTGCCTTCGATGACGGTCAGGCGATCCATCAATCCCTCGCGCTCGGCAATGCCGCCGCCGCGCGGGCCATACATGCCGACGGCATGCACTTCGTCGAGATAGGTCATCGCGCCATACTTGTCGGCGAGATCGCATATTTCCTTGATGGGGGCGATATCGCCATCCATGGAATAGACGCTCTCGAAAGCGATCAGCTTCGGCGCCTTGGGATCGGCAGCCTTCAGCTTGGCTTCCAGATCGTGCAGATCGTTATGCTTCCAGATGACCTTGTCGCACTTGGCATAGCGAATGCCCTCGATCATCGATGCATGGTTGAGCGCATCCGAGAAGATGATGAGGCCGGGAATGCGCGCGCCGAGCGTGCCGAGCGTCGCCCAGTTGGAGATATAGCCCGAGGTGAAGATCAGGGCGGATTCCTTGCCGTGGAGATCGGCGAGTTCCTGCTCGAGCAGAACATGGTAGTGGTTGGTGCCAGAAATATTCCGGGTGCCTCCCGCACCCGCGCCACAGTGATCGATCGCTTGCTTCATCGCCTCGATCACTTTCGGATGCTGGCCCATGCCGAGATAGTCGTTGGAGCACCAAACAGTCACTTCCTGCGGGCCGTTCGGGGTATGTCTGACAGCGCGGGGGAAATTGCCACGGCGGCGTTCGAGATCTGCGAAAACCCGATAACGGCCCTCATTGTGCAGGCCTTCCAGCTCGCCTTTAAAAAATGCTTCGAAATCCATCATATGCTCCAGTACCGTGCGACCGTTTTCGAGAATGCCGGTTCACACGTCAACCCCTCCGCATTGCTTTCGCGCCCACTGCGGCAAATGGCCCCTAATTTTGAACAATTCCAGACAAGAATAACCATTCACGTCAAATTGACAATCGAAACCATGCTGGAAACACTCTCTCCGGAGCGGAGGGTAAACCCTGCCGCTCCGGCTTGTTCATGGCGAATCTAGGCGGCGGCCACGGCGCGCTTGGCCATGACCTTGATCAGGTTGGCGCGATATTCCGCCGTGGCGTGCAGGTCTGACAGTAACGATGACGGATCGACCGTCACGCCCGTAACCGCGTCCGGCAGCCAGTTCGCCGCAAGCACCTGCTCCAGTTCGGTATGGCGGAACACTCCATCCGCACCGGCACCGGTAATGGCAACGCGCACGCCCCCGGTCCCCTTGGCGACGAAGACCCCCGTCATCGCATAGCGTGAAGCCGGATTGGGGAATTTTGCGTAAGCTGCCCTTTCCGGTGCGTCGAAGGCGACGGAGGTGATGAGCTCCGCCCCTTCCAGTGCCGTTTCGAACAGACCCCGGAAGAAGTCGTCAGCCGCGATCTGCCGCCGGTCGGTAACGATGGTGGCATTCAGCGCCAGCATTGCCGAGGGATAATCCGCCGCCGGATCGTTGTTGGCGACGGACCCGCCGATTGTCCCCATGTGCCGGACGTGCGGATCGCCGATCATGCCGGCAAGGTCGCAAAGCGCCGGACAGACCGCACGGATGACCGCCGAAGAGGCGACCTCCGCATGGGCGGTCGCCGCCCCGATCGTGACCCTGCGGCCATCGACGCGTATCCCCTTGATCGAAGGAATATGCCTGAGATCGACGAGATCGCTGGGCGATGCGAGACGCTGCTTCATGGTGGCGATCAGCGTCATGCCGCCGGAGACATACTTGCCTTCATCGGCATTCGACAGAAGCTTGACGGCTTCGTCGACCGAGGAGGCGCGATGGTAATTCGTTGCATACATTGTCCTATCCTCCTCTTGCCTCAGGCCGTGGCCTGCGCCGCTTCCCACACCTTGAGCGGGGTTGCCGGCATGGTCAGCCTATTGTTGCCGATCGCATCGGTGATGGCGTTGATCAGCGCCGGCGGCGAGCCTATGGCGCCAGCCTCGCCGCATCCCTTCACGCCCAGCGGATTGTTCGGGCAGGGCGTGTTCTGGTGCGAAAGCTGGAATGACGGCAGATCATCGGCGCGCGGCATGGTGTAATCCATGAAGCTCGCCGTCAGAAGCTGACCGCTCTCATCATAATGCACGCCCTCCAGCAATGCCTGACCGATGCCCTGCACGATACCGCCATGCACCTGCCCCTCGACGATCATCGGATTGATGATGTTGCCGAAATCATCGGCCGCGACGAACTGCACGATCTCCGTCTTGCCGGTTTCCGGGTCCACTTCGACCTCGCAGATGTAGCAGCCGGCTGGGAAGGTGAAGTTCGCCGGATCGTAGAAGGCGGTTTCCTTCAAGCCTGGCTCCATGCCGGCGGGCAGATTATGCGCGGTGTAGGACGCGAGCGCCACCTGGAACCAGGGCAGCGATTTATCCGTGCCCGCCACCTTCACTTCGCCGTTTTCGATGACGATATCGCTTTCGTCGGCCTCCATCAGATGCGCGGCGATCTTCTTCGCCTTCGCCTCCACCTTGTCGAGCGCCTTGACGACGGCGGACATGCCGACGGCGCCCGAGCGGGAACCATAGGTGCCCATGCCCATCTGCACCTTGTCGGTATCCCCATGGACGATGGAAACACTGTCGATCGGCACACCGAGGCGATCGGCGACCAATTGCGCGAAGGTGGTCTCATGCCCCTGCCCGTGACTGTGCGAACCGGTGAGCACTTCGATGGTCCCGACCGCATTCACCCGCACCTCGGCCGATTCCCACAAGCCAACGCCGGCACCGAGCGCGCCGACGGCCTGCGACGGCGCAAGGCCACAGGCCTCGATATAGCAGCTCATGCCGATGCCGCGCTTCATGCCGCGGGCGGCCGCCTCCGCCTTGCGCGAAGGAAAACCATCCCAATCCGCCTGCTGCATGGCGGCATTGAGCGAAGCTTCGTAGTCGCCGGCATCGTAGTTCATGATCACGGGGGTCTGGTGAGGGAAGGTGCGGACAAAATTGGTCCGCCGCAATTCCGCTGGCGAAACTCCGAGTTCGCGCGCCGCCGTCTCGACCGTACGCTCCAGAAGATAGGTCGCCTCCGGACGCCCTGCGCCGCGATAGGCATCGACCGGCACGGTGTTGGTATAGACCGTGCGGACATTGGCATGGATCGCCGGGATCGCATACTGGCCCGACAGCAGCGTCGCATAAAGATAAGTCGGCACGCACGAAGAGAAGAGCGACATATAGGCGCCGAGATTGGCGATCGTGTCGACCTTCAGCGCCGTGATGCGGTTTTGCGCATCGAAGGCCATCTTGACCTTGGAAACATGATCGCGGCCATGGGCGTCGGTGAGGAAGGCTTCCGTGCGGTCGGCCGTCCACTTCACAGGCACTCCGGTCTTCTTCGATGCCCAGAGGCAGACGATTTCTTCCGGATAGATATAGATCTTCGAGCCGAAACCGCCGCCGACATCAGGAGCGATGACACGCAGCTTGTTTTCCGGCGCGACATTGTAGAAAGCGCTCATGACGAGCCGGGCCACATGCGGGTTCTGGCTGGTCGTGTAGCAGGTATAATGGTCTTCGGCGGCATCATAAATGCCGAGCGTGGCGCGCGGCTCCATGGCATTCGGCGATAGACGGTTGTTATGCAGTTCGATTTCGGTGACATGTGCTGCCTCGGCGATCGCTTTGTCAGTCGCTGCCGCGTCGCCAAGCTCCCAGTCGAAAATCTGATTGTCCGGCGCTTCCGGATGGATCTGTGGCGCGCCGGCTTTCAGCGCATCCACCGCCTCGACGACGGCAGGCAGTTCCTCGTAGTCGACCGCTACGGCTTCGGCCGCATCGCGCGCCTCGCCAAGACTGTCGGCCACGACGATAGCGACGGCATCGCCGACATAGCGCACCGTATCGGCCGCCAGGGGACGCCAAGCACCCATCTTCATCGGCGACCCATCTTTGGAATGGATCATCCAGCCGCAGATCAGGTTGCCGATGCCGTCAGCCAGCAGCTGCTTGCCGTCGAGCACGCCGATCACGCCCGGCATGGAAAGAGCCGCCGATGCATCGATGCCCTTAATCTTCGCATGTGCATGCGGGCTGCGAACGAAATAAGCATATTTCATTCCCGGCGTCACCATGTCGTCGGTGTAGCGCCCCTTGCCCGTCAGAAATCGCTTGTCTTCCTTGCGCGCCACGCGCGCGCCAATGCCTTCAACGCCCATCACATCCTCCATTGGGGTTCCGGGCCCGGCAATCCGCCAAGATCACAGCCCGGGCGTTTAGCCAGACGGTCTCGGTGAAACTCTATTCAGCCGCCTGTTTGGCGGCATTCATCTCGGCATTGGCCGCAAGCACTGCCTTGACGATGTTGTGATAGCCGGTGCATCGACAGATATTGCCTTCGAGCTCGCTGCGAACGGTCTTTTCGTCCAGCTTGCCGCCATGACGGTTGATCATGTCGACCGATGCCATCACCATGCCCGGCGTGCAGAAGCCGCATTGCAGGCCATGATGCTCCTTGAAGGAGGCCTGAACCGGATGCAGCTCGCCATTGGCGGCGAGACCCTCGATGGTTGTGATCTTGGAGCCGGAAGCCTGAACGGCCAGGATGGAACAGCTCTTCACCGACTTGCCATCCATGTGCACGACGCAGGCACCGCACTGGCTGGTGTCGCAGCCTACATGGGTTCCGGTCAGGCCGAGTTTTTCCCTGATGAAATGGACAAGCAGCGTGCGATCCTCGCACTCGCCGCTGACCGAACGGCCATTCACCGTCAAAGTCACTTTTGCCATATTTTCCTCCTCGCCTCTCCTCCAGAGGCAAGGAGCATCATTTGACTTTTTCGCAATCCAATCAACCTCTACTTTAGAGAGGAGGCTGATTTTATGCTCGCAAAGGACTGTTTTACTCTCCAGGCGCAAGGCCGCCTTTATTCAGCAATAAAAAAACTGACGTCCACCAATAGACAATCATATTTTGCACGATATTTTCTATCATTGCAGGACTGTAAAGACAGCCCATCGTGGTGGAGCTGAAGAATTGGGACGACGTTGGCCGGGGTTCGGCTTAACTAACGTTGGAGAGAGTAAATGAAGAAAGTTCTTATGCTCGCATTGGTCGGCTTGTCTATCGCAAGCTGCACGCCGACAGAACAGGGCGCTGGCATCGGCGCAGCATCCGGCGCGATCATCGGCGGCGCAGTCACCGGCAACGTCCGCGGCGCGGCAGTCGGCGCAGCGATCGGTGGCGTCTCCGGCGCCGTCATCGGCAGCGTTCAGGAACAGCCCGGCCAGTGCTACTACCGCGATCGTTACGGACGTCGCTACATCGATGATTGCCCGCGCGGCGGCTATCGCGGTGGTTATGGCGGCGGCTACGGCGGCTATTGATCAGTCTTTCATCGAATTTCGAAGGTCCCGGGCCATAAGCCCGGGATTTTTTATTCAGGCGGCAAGATCTTTGATGTCGCTCTCGCTGTCGAAGAATGGCTCCGACACGCCGTTTTTAGCTCGACAGAACAAGTGGAATCTCGCCGTGAAACGCAGGCTTTTTTCCCGCAAGAGGTTATCTTTTCCCGGTTTTTGACTCCAAAACGGTACACCTGAGGGACTTTTGCCTCTATGGTGGCCGCGCGTTAACTCCCGGGAAACGTCAAACTGAGTAAGTTCTCATGTAACCGTAAAGCGGCGTATGCATAAAAGAACTGAACCGAGAAAGAGTATTGCGTATCGGCAGGCAGGAACCGTGGCAGCGGTTGCGGCAGTCCTGGCGCTCGGTCCGGTGTGCGCCCCAAATGCCTTTGCATTCAAACTCTTCGGCATCAAGCTCTGGGGTGAAGACGAAACGGCGGATCAGGTTTCCGATCCCGTCCGCTACACGGTGGATTTCAAGTCCGACAATCTCGACAAGGACCTCAAGGAAGCACTGAGCGATAGCTCGATGCTGATCTCCGACGAAAAGAAGCCGGTATCCGGCGACCTTGGTGTCGTCGTGAAGGCGCGCGACGATCGTGACCGGCTGATCGCAGCGCTTTACGAAAAGGCCCGTTACGGCGGGGTGGTTACGATCGCCATCAACGGCACGCCTCTCGACGCCTTGCCGCCGACGCCGACCTTCAGCCGCGCCAAGCCTGTTGCCGTCACGATCAGCGTCGATCCCGGCCCTGTCTTCAAACTGGGCAAGATCAACCTGCTCGGCGACGCTGCGCGGTTGAATCCGGCCGATTATGGCCTCGTGCGCGGCGGCGATGCCGGCTCGCTGACCATTCTGAAGGCGGGCGACAAGATGGTCGCCGACTTCAAGAACAAAGGTCATCCGCTCGCCAAGCTCGACAAGCGCGATGTTGTCGCCGATCATTCCACCAATACCGTTGATGTCTCGTTGAAGGTCGAAAGCGGCCCCGTCGCTCCCTTCGGCAATGTCGGCGTTACCGGCCAGAAATCGGTCGATCCGGATTTCATCAAGCGCTATGCTCGCATCAACGAAGGCAAGCCCTACTCGCCCGACGAGCTGAAGAAGGCATCGGACCGCTTGAGGAAGCTCGGCGTCTTTTCCAGCGTCACCATTCGCGAGGCCGACAAGCTGGCGCCGGATGGCAGCATCCCGACGACCATCGAGGTGTCGGAGGGCAAGCAGCGCTTCTTCGGTGTCGGCGCGCAATATTCCACCATCGACGGTTTCGGCCTGCAAGGCTATTGGGGACACCGCAACCTGACGGGACGCGCGGATTCGCTGCGCATCGAAGGGTCGGTATCACGCATCGGCGAGACCACGGATGTCGGCCAGCTCGACTACACCGCCGGCATTACCTATGTCCGGCCGGCTACCTTCTATCCTTCAGCGACCTTCACGGCCGGCCTCAAGATGCAGAGCCTGCATCCGGACGCCTACGACGCCAACACCGTGACGGCGAGCGGCGGCCTCGCCTATGAAATCAACGATCAGGACACTGTATCTGCAGGCGGCGAAGTGTCCTATGAATCCGATACCACCGATGCTTTCGGAAAACATAATTACCTGACGGTCGCGATCCCGCTCGAATACATCAGGGACACGCGCGACAACAAGCTGGATCCCACCGAAGGCTTTCGTGCTTCCATCAGTGCCAAGCCGAGCTATGAGGCAATGGGCGGCACGGTTTTCAGCTCCTTCGAGGGCTCGATCACCGGTTACAAGGGCATAGGCGCCAACAACAACGTGGTCTTCGCCGGCAAGCTTGCCGCGGGCTCGCTGCTGGGTGCAAACAGCATTGAGGACATTCCTGCCACCCGGCGTTTCTATGCCGGCGGCGGCGGCTCGGTGCGCGGCTACAGCTATCAGGAAATCTCGCCTTACAACTCCAACGGGGACGAAACGGGCGGACGTTCCTATGTGACCGCCTCCTTCGAAGCCCGCGTGAAGATCACCGATACGATCGGTATCGTACCTTTCGTCGATATGGGTAGCGTCACCGACAGCGTCTTGCCCGACGCGTCCGATCTGCGCATTGGCGCCGGCGTGGGCTTGCGCTACGCTACGCCCTTCGGTCCGATCAGGCTCGATGTCGCCGTGCCGTTGAAGAAATATGACAATGGCACATCTTATGGCATCTATGCCGGCATCGGTCAGGCCTTCTGATAAACCGCAGAGTTGTCGCAGGCCTTTCAGCACACAGTTACGAAATTGAGGCTACTGTCGCTTTCATGAGCATATTGATTCGAATTCTCGGGAAATTGGTGCGCTGGATCGCCTATGCGGTCGTGGCAATCCTTTTGCTCGTGATCGCGGCTGTGCTCGTCGTCGGCCTGGTACCCTCTGCAACAGGTTATGCCGTCGATCAGGTGGCAAAGCTCGCATCTACGCCGGATCGCACGATCGCCATCGCCGCGCCCTCAGGACTGCTGAACGGCAATCTGAGGGTCGGTTCGATCACTGTGTCCGACACGAAAGGGCCCTATGTCAAGGTGCAGAACCTTGCCATCGACTGGTCTCCCCTATCCTTGCTGACCGGCACCTTCCATGCCGATCGCGTCGCAGCCGATGTCGTCGATTTCGAACGGCTGCCGGTTTCGACGGTCGCCCCTGCACCGGCAACGCAGCCGGCAAGCTCCAGCGGTTTCTCCCTGCCCATCGCCATCGATATCGGCGCCATCGCCCTGCCTGATCTTCGCATCGGACAGGCCGTTGCCGGGCAGGACTTCATTCTCGCCGCCGACGGCAGCGTCAAGGCAAACAGCAGCAGTATGGGGCTGACACTCAATGCCTTCAGGCACGATGTGCCCGATGCCAAACTTTCCGCCGATATCGCCTTTGCGCCAGCCGACAACAAGCTGAAACTGAAGACGCAAATCTCGGAGCCGCGCGACGGCATGCTGGCCGGGCTGCTGCACCTGCCGGGCGGTCCGGCCGTCAACATCGACTTATCCGGCGACGGTCCGCTTTCCAACTGGGCCGGCAAGCTGCAGGCAGCACTCGACGGCAAGCCGACAGTCGCCATCAGCGGTCACCATAGCCTCTCCAACGACGGCCTGCACCACATCGACGTCAAAGGCGGCGGCGATGTCGATTCACTCCTGCCGCCGACCATGCGGGCGCTCTTTGCCGGCCAGACCACCATCGATCTCTCCGCAACCTTCGACGGCAAGGGCAAGATCGATATCCAGACCGGCAATCTCGCCACTGGCAGCGCCGTGCTTGCCGCATCGGGCACGCTCGATCCCGCCGGCAACAACAGCCTCAATGCCAATCTCATCGGCACCTCCGGCCCCGTCGATTTCCGCTGGCCTATGGAAAACGGCGAGGCCCGCGCTCTGATTTCACGGGTCGACATCGCGCTGACGGGTGCTGCCCAATCGGTGAAGATCGATGCCAAGGCCGCGCTCGACAGCGCCAGCACGCCACAGGGCAACATCGGACAGATCAATCTCAGCGCCCGAAGCGATGCCTTCAATCTCACCAGCATGTCCGGGCCGCTGCAGCTTCGCCTCGTCGTCGGTCAGACGGCTTTCGTCAGCCCCGACCTCAATCGCCTCATCCGCGCGCCAGTTGCGCTGACTGCGCCGTTGCAGCTCTCGTCCGATACGATCGGCTTCAACAATACGACATTGGAAAGCGCCAGCATCGGCGGCACCGTCAACGGCAAATATACGCTGTCGTCGAAGGCGCTGACGGGCAATTTCAAGCTCTTTGCCCTGCCTGGCGTGCTGCCGGATGGTGTCTCGGACAAGTTCGAAGGCACGATCTCACTGGAAGGTCAGGTCGCCGGCACGGTGCCGACCAAGCTGACGCTCTCCAATCTTGCGGTGAAATCCAATGTCGCGGAGATCAGCGGCAATGTCGCGCTCAACGACCAATCGCTGACATCGGATCTATCCGGCAAGGTGCTCGACCTTTCCAAGCTCGTCCCGAATGCGGAGGGACAGGCCGATATCGGTCTCAAGGCCAAGGGGCCGCTGAGCGCGCTCGGCATCGACGCGACCGTCAAGGCCGTCAACGTCAAACTGGCGGGACGGCTGCTCGATACGCTTGATATCAGCCTGACCGGTACCACCGATCCCAAGGCCCCGCAGGCAAACATCCAGGCAAATGGAGCGATCGACGGCAAGCCGATCCGCATTGCCGCCGATGCCGTTTCAAAGGACGGCCGCACCAGCATCCCGTCACTGGCGGCCCAAATCGGAACCAACAAGCTGCAGGGCAAGCTAGATCTGTCGCCGAGCTTCGAGCCGACAGGTGCACTGACCTTCGACCTGCCGGATCTCAGCCTGCTGGCAGCCCTTGCCGGGCAGAAGGCCGAGGGTGACCTCAAGGGCTCGCTTGATATCGCCAGCGCCAACGACAAGATCGGCCTGAAGGTCAATGCCAATGGCAGCGGCATCCGCCGCGACGATCTCGTCATCAGCAAGCCGGCCGTGGTGCTTGCCGTCGATGATCTCAAGGCCTTCTCCGCCAATGGCAGCATCCGCGCCGATACGATCGCCTCCGGCGCCAACCGCATCGCCGATCTCAACCTGACCTTCACCCAGCAGGGCAGCCGCACGGATTTCGATCTGAAATCGGCCTATGACAACGCGCCGCTGACGACACACGGTAGCGTCGAGACGGCCGGCGGTCAGACGACGGTCAATCTCGATTCTTTTGCAGGCGCACCGCGCTCGATACCGGTGAAGCTCGCATCGCCGACGAAGATCGTCATCAGGGACGGCATCGCCTCGCTGAACGGCCTGACCCTTCAGACCGGCGGCGGTTCGGTGACCGTCGACGGCACAGCCGGGCAGGCCCTGAACATCAATGCGAAGATCGCCAATCTGCCGGCGAGCCTCGCCAACGTCTTTGCGCCGACGCTTGCGGCGGAGGGCGTGATTTCGGGCACGGTGGCGGTCACCGGCAAGGCCGCCTCGCCCGCCGTTGTCTTCCAGACCAACTGGTCGGGGGCGGCAACAAGCCAGACGAAATCCGCCGGCCTCGCACCGCTCGGCATCAAGGCCGACGGCAAATTCGCCGATAATGTCGTCACCATCAACACCAACCTGACCGGCCAGAGCGGCCTGGCGTTGAATGGCGGCGGCACCGTCGCCATTGCCGGCAACAAGGCGATGGCGCTGAAGTTTTCCGGCAATGTGCCTTTCGACGCCCTTGCCGGCCAGCTGGCCGCCCAGGGCCTGGTCATGACGGGTACGGCGAAAATCGACATGCAGATCGGCGGCACGACGGCGGCACCTGCCATTACCGGCTCGATTATCACCGACGGCGCCAAGCTGGTCGATGTTCGGCGAAACCTGACGCTCAACGGCCTTGCCGTCACTGTAACTCTCGATGGCAGGCAGGCCGTCATCTCGCGGCTGAGCGGCAATCTCACGAGCGGCGGCAGCATTTCCGGCAGCGGCACAGTTGGCATTACCCCGGATGGCGGTTTCCCCGCCGATATCCAGATGAAGTTCAACAATGCGACCTATGTCGACGGAACCCTCGTTACCGCAACCGTCAATGGCACGCTCGGCATCAAGGGACCGCTGATGACCGCGCCGATGCTGACGGGCAATCTTAGGATCAACAAGGCATCGATCACCGTGCCGCAGAAGCTGCCCGCCTCGCTGTCTGAGATCAACATCAAGCACAAGAATGCCCCGGCTGCGGTCAACGCCCAGTTCAAGGATCAGAAGCCGGAGGCGCCGCGCAGTAAATCGACCACGCTCGGCATCGATCTGCAACTCGAGGCACCCTCGCAGATTTTTGTGCGCGGCCGCGGCATCGATGCCGAACTCGGCGGCAACATCACGGTGCGCGGCACGGCAGCAGAACCAATCGTGTCCGGCGGCTTCACTATGCGGCGCGGGCGTCTGACCATCTTGAGCCGTCGGCTGGATTTCACCGATACCAGTAAGATCACCTTCGGTGGCGATCTGACGCCGGCGCTTAACATGGAAGCGACGTCGACGGCAGGCTCCACCACCATAACGGTCGATGTCACCGGCCTCGCGACCGACCCACAGATCGGCTTCTCGTCTTCACCGGCCCTGCCGCAGGATGAGGTGCTGGCGCAGCTGATCTTCGGCCAGTCCATGTCGAAGCTTTCGGCGATGCAGATCGCCCAGCTCGCCGATGCGGCAAGCCAGCTGGCCGGCGGACGCTCCACCTCGCTCTTCGAAGGCCTACGCAGCCATCTGGGCGTCGACGATCTCGACATCTCCACGGATGCGAACGGCCAGGCGCAGGTCGGCGCCGGCAAGTATTTGAACAAGCGCACCTATATCGAACTGCAGCAGGGCGCCTCCAACAACACCAAGGCGATCATCAACCTGAATGTCGGCCGCGGCGTGAAACTGCGCGGCGCGGCAGGCTCGGACGGTGCCGGCGAAGCCGGCATCGTCTACGAACATGAATATTAACGAGATCAGCCAACTTTCTGTCGAAGCCAACAGCGGCCACCTCGCCTTCGAGGCCTTGCCGCTCTCGCTGACGCTCGACGGTCAAAGCACCTCAGGGTGAGGCGGAGAGAATTTTGAGGAGCGCTCAAGAGATTAACCCTCGTGCTGAGACGTGTAGGCTCCTGAGCCCGTCGAAGGGCTGAAGCCTCGAAATACGAAGCATCACGTCGAACAAGGCGAGATCGCATTAAGATCGTCCACGTGCTTGTCATTCTGCGCAATCGGATTGATCAATCTGTCGAAACCCAGTCGATTTTGGACAATTTTCCATCTTTTTGCTGTCATCCAGACAATCGATAATGCGCGCCAACATAATTCAGACCGGTTCGGCTCTTCATGGATTCTCCGAACTGGTCTATCCCATTTTTCCTGCCGTCCCGGCAAAGCCGCTGCTGGCTCTTCCGGAAGAGCTCTAACCCTCGGAGCAATGCCGATGAATACGCAATCCACTCCCGTTACCCTGATCGGCGTCCCCCTGGAAGAAGGGTCCGGCCGCCGCGGCGCCGGCATGGGTCCGACGGCGCTTCGCATCGCCGGCATCGAAACCACACTGACCGAACTTGGCCATCGCGTCACGGATAGCGGCGACTTGCATCCTGTTCCGGCAGCGGATCTTCCGGACCATCCCCACGCTCACAATCTGAAGATTGTCGGCGCTTTCACGCGTGCGCTGGAAGCGAAGGTCTATGATGTCGGATCGTCTGGCGGCTTCCCGCTGATCCTCGGCGGCGATCACAGTCTCTCCATGGGCAGCGTCTCCGGCATGGCCCGCCATGCGGCGGAGGTCGGCCGTCCGCTCTTTGTGCTCTGGCTCGACGCTCACTCCGATTTCAATTCGCCCGCCACCTCGCCGTCAGGCAATATTCATGGCATGCCCGTCGCATTCTTCTGCGGCGAAGCCGAGATCGAAGGCGTTCTGCCGGCCGGCCGGCCATTGGTCGACCCGAACAAAGTCTTCCAGGTCGGCATCCGCTCCGTCGATCCGCACGAGCGCGAGGAAATCCGCGAACACGGCGTCAACGTCTTCGACATGCGCTCCCTCGACGAGCAGGGTGTCGCCGCCATCATGCGCAAGGTGCTCGATACCGTCAGCGAAGCCAACGGCCTGCTGCATGTCAGCTTCGATGTCGATTTCCTCGATCCGGATATCGCGCCGGGCGTCGGAACCACGGTGCCGGGCGGCGCGACCTATCGGGAAGCGCATCTCATCATGGAGATGCTCTCCGACAGCAATCTCGTCTCGTCGCTCGATCTCGTCGAGCTCAACCCGTTCCTCGATGATCGTGGCAAGAGCGCCCGCGTGCTGGTGGAAATGGCCGCAAGCCTCTTCGGCCGGCGCATCTTCGATCGACCGACCCGGGCCGCCTGAGGCGCTATCTGGCCGGCAGAGGAAGCGAATACGCTTCGCCGGTGGGCGAAACAGTCCTTACCGGGGCCACCCTCGTCCTTCGACAAGCTCAGGATGAGGGTGGAATGAGTTGCAATCCGGAGTAAGGGAACCCTCGTGGTGAGGAGGCCCAAAGGGCCGTCTCGAACCACGAGGGCGGGTGATCAGTCTCCCTTTACAACCTCCATACTTCCAGCATTGTGTTCTGCCAGCCAATACTATCGAAACCGCTTGTATAGGTTTAGGTTTAAGCAATCTTCTTCCTCTATCGTGCCAATAACGCGCCGCATCGGCGTCACGGGTTCAATGGGAAGAACGTTCATGGCCACGATCAATTCCACCAGCTTCAGCGGCGATACTCTGGAGATCATTGCCTTCCGGCTGCATGATCAGGAATTCTGCGTCAAGACCACCACGATCCGCGAAATCCGCGGCTGGGCGCCGTCGACGCCGATCCCGCACGCGCCCGCCGATGTCATCGGCGTCATGAACCTGCGCGGTTCGGTGATCCCGATCATCGACCTCGCCTACAAGCTCGGCATGCAGAGCACGGTTGCCAATGAGCGCAGCGCCATTGTCGTTGCCGAAGTCCATAACATGGTGATCGGCATGCTGGTCGACCGCGTCTCCGACATCCTGACGATCGCCTCCAGCCAGGTGCAACCGGTGCCGGAAGTGACCGCCTCCTTCGATCGCGCCTATTGCGAAGGCATCATCGCCACGGAGAACGGAATGATCTGCTTCCTGAACCTCGCCAAGATGTTCAAGGAAAACGAAACAGACGAACTTGCCGCTTAACTTCGCCGCATAGTCCTTTTTAAGAAACCGTCGCTCTCTTGCGGCGGTTTTTTTATTATCGCATAATTTTAGTTAGTTATATTTTATTTAAATTATAATTTCTAATGAGCTAATTTTTACTCAAAATTAAAGGAGGCAACTCCATCATCGATTGTGAAGCGAGGAAAGAAAATACAATCTCTACATTCCGACCATCCCTTGCGGAACGTCGTCTTTCGGCGTGCCGACGAGCGCGGCCGCCCGCTTCGAAGCCATTAATCGACGCCCGACAAAGGCGAGCTTTTCTAAGAGGGAATAGGAATGTTCAGTCTATCATCCGATGCCAGCCGCATTCTTTCCGCCGTTTCCAAATCGCAAGCCATCATTGAATTTGATCTCCAAGGTAAGATACTGACGGCAAACGAGAATTTCTGTCGCGCGCTGGGCTATGAGCTGAAGGAAATCGTCGGCAATCATCATCGGATGTTCTGTGATTCCTCCTATGTCACAACCCCTGCCTATCATGATTTCTGGGCGCGTCTCGGCCGCGGCGAATATGATGCCGGCACCTACAAGCGGCTCGGCAAGGACAATCGTGAAATCTGGATACAGGCCTCCTACAACCCCGTCTTCCGCAACGGAAAACCGGTGAAGGTCGTAAAATTCGCCACCGACGTCACGGAGGCCAAGAAGAAGGCGATTGATGATGCCGGCAAGCTTCAGGCACTCTCGCGCTCGCAGGCCGTCATCGAATTCCTGCCGACCGGTGAAATCCTGACCGCTAACGAGAACTTCTGCAGCGCCATGGGCTATGCGCTCAGCGAAATCGTCGGCAAGCATCACAGTATTTTCTGCGATCCGGCCTATGCCCGCACCGAGGAATACAAGCGCTTCTGGCAGCGCCTGGCGCAGGGCGAGTTCATCGCCAACGAATTCGTCCGCTACGGCAAGGGCGGCAAGGAAATCTGGATTCAGGCGGCCTATAACCCTATCGTCGATGCCGACGGCCGGGTCTACAAGGTCGTGAAATTCGCGACCGATGTCACCTCGCGCATGAGCGCCATCAGCGAACTTGCCGGCGCACTCCGCAGCCTGTCGGAAGGCGACCTGACGAAGATGCTCGAGCGGCCCTTCGTGCCCTCCATGGAACAGCTTCGCCATGATTTCAACGCGACGATCGAGAAGCTTTCCGAGACGCTGACCACCGTCGGCCACAATGCCAGCGCCATTGCCGCCGGCTCGCGCGAGCTCGGCGATTCGGCCGAGGCCTTCTCAAGGCGCACCGAGCAGCAGGCCGCCTCAGTGGAAGAGACGGCCGCAGCCCTGGAAGAGATCACCACGACGGTCGCCGATTCCAGCCAGCGCGCAGAAGAAGCCGGGCGTCTCGTTGCCGAAACCAAACGCGGCGCCGAAGAATCCGGCACGGTGGTCCGCAACGCCGTCGCCGCTATGGATCAGATCGAGAAATCCTCGCGCGAGATCACCAACATTATCGGCGTCATCGACGACATCGCTTTCCAGACCAATCTGCTGGCGCTGAATGCCGGTGTCGAGGCTGCACGCGCTGGCGAAGCCGGCAAGGGCTTTGCTGTCGTCGCACAGGAAGTGCGCGAACTCGCTCAGCGTTCGGCCAGCGCCGCCAAGGAAATCAAGGCGCTGATCATGACATCGAGCCAGCACGTCAAGAATGGTGTCGGCCTGGTCGGTCAGACAGGCAAGGCACTCGAAGAGATCGTTACCCAGGTCGCCGATATCAACACCAACGTTGCCGCCATCGTGAAGGCTTCGAAGGAACAGACGATCGGCCTTCGGGAAATCAATTCGGCGATCAATTCGCTGGACCAGACCACTCAGCAGAACGCTGCGATGGTCGAAGAGAGCACCGCCGCAAGTCTCAGGCTCGCAAACGAAGCGGACACGCTGCACACGCTGCTTGCGCAATTCCGCCTGGCCGACTCGATGATCCGCGATATGGTGATGCGGCGCGCAGCCTGACCGCCAAACTTGCTGAACAGCAGAAGGCCGTCCCGAACTTCGGGGCGGCCTCGTCGTCTTGCAGAGGATCGTTTAGCCAAACAATGCGTAGGTGCTCTTGATCGTCACCCATACGCCCCAGAGCAGTGGAATGCCGACGATCGCCCAGGCGATCAGCGCCTTGCCATCGAAACCGCCCGTGCCGATGTCGAAAGAGCCGGTGGGGCCGGCATTGGCGGCGGCGGTCTTTGCCTGCAGCGCCGCCACCTCTGCGTCCGACATGAACCACTTGTCGGCAAGCGGTCTCACCAGCGAATTGGCGATCAAGCCCAGGGCCAGCATGCCGGCGAGGATATACATGGTGAAGGTATAGAGCTGGGCGCCTTCCACGCCGGCCGCCTTCTGTGCCTCGCGGATATAGTTGACCACGACAGGACCGATGATGCCGGCCGTCGCCCAGGCCGTCAGCAGCCGGCCATGGATCGCGCCGACGAACTGCGTACCGAAGATATCGGCGAGATAGGCGGGGACCGTGGCGAAGCCGCCGCCATACATCGAGAGGATAATACAGAGCGCGCCGACGAACAGCACCTTGCTGTGGATGCCTGCCGCCCAGGGAGCCAGGACATAGAGCGCAATGCCGATGACGAAGAAGCAATAGTAGGTGTTCTTGCGGCCGATCTTGTCGGAGAGCGATGCCCAGAAGAAGCGGCCGCCGATGTTGAAGAGCGACAGCAGCCCGGCAAAGCCGGCGGCGATTGCCGCAACGGTGGCAATCTGATCCTTGCTGAGGTCGGCAAATTTCACATCCGGCAGGCCGATCAATGCGCCGCCGAAGATCTCCTGGAGCATGGGCGAGGCCATGCCGATGACGCCGATACCGGCCGAGACGTTGAGGCAAAGAACCGCCCAGATCAGCCAGAACTGCGGGGTTTTATGGGCGTCGCGAAGATGCACATGCTTCGTGGTGATCATCGAGCTCTTGGCGGCGGGTGCCGTCCAGCCTTCCGGACGCCATCCGGCCGGCGGCAGGCGATAGCCGAAGGCGCCACCCATCATGAAGACGAAATAGATCGCCGCCATGACGATGAAAGTCTGCCAGACGCCGACCGAGCCATCGGTGCGAAAGTGGTTCATCAGCAGGCTCGCAAGCGGTGCCCCGATCATCGCGCCGCCGCCGAAACCCATGATCGCCATGCCGGTCGCCATGCCGCGCCGATCCGGAAACCATTTGATCAGTGTCGACACCGGCGAGATATAGCCGAGACCGAGACCGATACCGCCGATGACGCCGGCACCGATCCACATGATCCAGAGCTGATGGAAGATGACGCCGATCGCTGCGATCAGGATACCGCCGCACCAGCAGCAGGCAGCCACCACGCCGGCCTTGCGCGGCCCAACCTTCTCGAGCCACCCACCCCAGATGGCGGCGGAAGAGCCGAGCAGCACGAAGAAGAGCGTATAGATCCAGCCGAGATCGCTGACGCGCCAATCGCAACTCGTCGTGAACAGGGCGGTCAGAAGATTGAGGCTGGCGCATTCTGCAGGGGCTGGAGTCGAAGTGCCGAGCGCCTTGGAGAGCGGCAGCCAGAACACGCTGAAGCCATAGGCCATGCCGATGCAGAGATGAATCGCCAGCGCCGCCGGCGGCACGAGCCATCGGTTGAAGCCCGGCTTGGCGATGATTCGCTCGCGGTCGAGCAGACCCGCCGTTGTCGTACCTTGGGAAATATTGGTATCCGCAGCCGTCATGAACAACTCCTCCTTGTTTCGAAGACCGGCACCGATTCACTCGACAGCAATCGTATTTGTGGCTGGAGCCTCCACTCTCCATCCCAATGCACTATAAATGCTAGTATTAAGCCGACTTGACATCCTCGGCAGACGCTGGCCTGTGGATCAGCGAGGCCGCCTCCAAGACCAAAGGGTTCAGCCCACCGTCGCCATGATCGATGATCGCGAACAGCTGCCTTCGCATGCGCGGCTCCCAGAATTTGTTAATGTGCGTAGCCACACCCTGCACCGCCTCGCCCGCCGGCTGTGTCTTGAAAAAGGTAGCGATCTGGTTCGCCATATAGATAAGCTTGGTTTCGGTCTTGCCATGCGGCGTTTCGTCAGGCGACATCGGCGATGCTCCCCGGGATGATGCGATGCGGATGGGTGAAAATCTCGAAATCGTCGCCGCGCACCAGCGCCACCAGCGTCATGCCGGCCTCCTCGGCCGTGCGGATGGCAAGCGCCGTCGGCGCGGAAATCGCCACAAGGACGGAACTGCCTAATATCGCTGCCTTCTGCACCATCTCGACGGAAAGGCGACTGGTGACGGCGACCACGCCATCCGCGCCCTTATGGCCGGACCGAATGACCGCGCCGCAGAGCTTGTCGAGCGCATTGTGCCGCCCGACATCCTCGCGCACGGCAAGCAGACCCTCGGACGGGATATAGAAGCCAGCGCCATGTACGGCGTGAGTCTCGCGATGCAGCGGCTGGGCATCATTGAGGAGAGCGATGGCGCGAACGATATCCTTCTGCGTCAGCTTCAAAGCGACCTTGGAAACGTCAGGCACCTTGCGCACGGCCTGCTCGATCGATTCGATACCACAGAGGCCGCAGCCGACGGGGCCTGCCATATGGCGGCGGCGCAATCGCAGGGCATCCGCAGCGTCATCGACCAGACTGATCTGCACATCGATCCCTTGCTCGTCCTCGATCGGCTCGATCGCAGCAATCTCACCCATATCGGTGATGATGCCCTCGGTGAGGCTGAAGCCGACGGCGAAATCCTCGATATCGGCGGGCGTCCCCATCATGACCGCATGCGACGTGCCGCCATAGGAAAAAGCGATCGGCACTTCCTCGGGAACGATACGCGTACCCGAGCGGACCAAACCATTGCGGCGGGCGGTTTCGGGAACGGTGGTGGTGGGTGTGAATTTAGTCATTATCCGGTCTCCCCTTCTCCCCTCGGGGAGAAGGCGGCGCGAAGCGTCGGATGAGGGGGGCGAAGAGCGACGGCTCCGAGCGTCCTGAGCGCGAGCGAAGGCCCATTCTTCCCGTGCGGAAAGACCCCCTCATCCGCCCTGCAGGCACCTTCTCCCCAAGGGGAGAAGGAGAAGGCATCCTCAAATTCACTCCGCTGCCTCCATCTTCCCAACGATCCGCCGCGACTGCCGGGCCTGTTCGTCATACTCGACCTGCCATTGCGACGGACCGTTCGACGGCGAGACCTGCACGGCCGTCACCTTATATTCCGGGCAGTTCGTCGCCCAGTCGGTATAATCAGTGGTGATGACGTTCGCCTGCGTATCCGGATGGTGGAAGGTCGTGTAGACGACGCCGGGGGCAACGCGGTCAGTAATCAGCGCACGAAGCGTTGTGTCGCCGGAGCGGCTACTGAGCCGGATCCAGTCTCCTTCACGGATGCCGCGCTGCTCGGCATCGTGCGGATGGATTTCCAGGCGATCCTCCGCATGCCAGACGACATTTTCGGTACGCCGCGTCTGCGCCCCAACATTGTATTGGCTGAGAATACGCCCGGTCGTCAGCAGCAGCGGGAAGCGCGGGCCGGTGCGCTCGTCAGTCGGGACATATTCGGTGCGGATGAACTTGCCCTTGCCGCGCACGAAGCCATCGACATGCATGATCGGCGAGCCGAGCGGCGTCTTCTCATTGCAGGGCCACTGCACCGAACCCATCTTTTCCAGATAGTCGTAGGAGACGAGCGCGAAGCTCGGCGTCGTGGCGGCGATCTCGTCCATGATTTCAGACGGATGCGTGTAATTCCAGCCAAGGCCCATGGCCTGTGCCATCTTCTGCGTCACTTCCCAGTCGGCATAGCCATTGCGCGGGGTCATGACCTTGCGCACGCGGTTGATGCGGCGCTCGGCATTGGTGAAGGTACCGTCCTTTTCAAGGAAGGTCGAGCCGGGCAGGAAGACGTGAGCATAGTTGGCCGTCTCGTTCAGGAAGAGATCGTGGACGACGACGCATTCCATCGCGGCAAGGCCGGCTGCGACATGTTTGGTATCCGGGTCGGACTGGAGAATGTCCTCACCCTGAATGTAGATGCCCTTGAACGTGCCTTCGACAGCAGCATCCAGCATGTTTGGAATACGCAGGCCCGGCTCGTTGTTGAGCTTCACGCCCCAGAGCTTTTCGAAGATATCGCGGGTCGCATCGTCGGAGATGTGGCGATAGCCCGGCAGCTCGTGCGGGAAGGAGCCCATGTCACAGGAGCCCTGCACATTGTTCTGTCCGCGCAGCGGGTTCACGCCGACACCCGGACGGCCGATATTGCCCGTCACCATGGCAAGATTGGCAATCGCCATGACCGTGGTCGAACCCTGGCTGTGCTCGGTGACGCCGAGGCCATAATAGATCGCGCCGTTACCGCCCTTCGCAAAGAGACGAGCGGCTCCGCGTACGAGTTCGGAAGAAACGCCGGTGTATTTTTCCGTTTCCTCCGGGCTGTGCTGCGGCTCGGAAACGAAGGCGGCCCAATCCTCGAATTCGGACCAGTCGCAGCGTTGCCGGATGAATTTCTCGTCGAACAGGCCTTCGGTGACGATCACATGGGCGAGCGCGGTCAGCATGGCGACATTGGTGCCCGGCTTCAGCGGCAGGTGATAGCTGGCTTCGACATGCGGTGTGCGCACCAGATCGATGCGGCGCGGATCGATGACGATCAGCTTGGCCCCCTGGCGCAGCCGCTTCTTCAGGCGCGAGCCGAAGACCGGATGACCATCCGTCGGATTGGCGCCGATGACGATGACGACATCGGAATGCTCGACGCTGTCGAAATTCTGCGTGCCGGCCGAGGTTCCGAACGCCTGGCCGAGGCCGTAACCTGTGGGAGAATGGCAGACGCGGGCGCAGGTATCGACATTATTGTTGCCGAAGCCGGCGCGCACCAGCTTCTGCACCAGAAAAGTCTCTTCATTGGTGCAGCGCGAAGAGGTGATGCCGCCGACGGAATCGCGGCCATACTGATATTGCAGCCGCTTGAACTCGGTGGCGATATGGGCAAAGGCCTCGTCCCAGGTCACTTCGCGCCAGGGATCGGTCACCTTCTCGCGGATCATCGGGTTGAGGATGCGGTCCTTGTGGGTCGAATAGCCATAGGCGAAGCGGCCCTTGACGCAGGAATGGCCGCGATTGGCCTGGCCGTCCTTCCAGGGCACCATGCGCACCAGCTCCTCGCCGCGCATTTCCGCCTTGAAGGAACAGCCGACGCCGCAATAGGCGCAGGTGGTGACGACCGAATGCTCCGGCTGGCCGATCGAAATGACCGATTTTTCGGTCAGTGTCGCGGTCGGGCAGGCCTGCACGCAGGCGCCGCAGGAAACGCACTCGCTGTCGATGAAACTCTCATGCATGCCGGGCGAGACGCGCGAGCCGAAGCCGCGGCCCTCGATCGTCAGCGCAAACGTGCCCTGCACTTCCTCGCAGGCCCGCACGCAGCGCGAGCAGACGATGCACTTCGAGGGATCATAGGTGAAATAGGGATTGGACTCGTCCTTCGGCATCCATTTCAGATTGATGTCGCCGTTGTTGCGCGCCTTGACGTGGTTGTCGCCCTCGTAGCCGTAGCGCACATCGCGCAGGCCGACGGCGCCCGCCATATCCTGCAATTCGCAATCGCCATTGGCGGCGCAGGTCAGACAGTCGAGCGGATGGTCGGAAATATAGAGCTCCATCACGCCGCGGCGGATATCCTTCAGCCGGCCGGTCTGCGTGTGAACGACGAGGCCGGGTGCGACAGGCGTCGTGCACGAGGCCGGCGTGCCGTTGCGGCCTTCGATCTCGACGAGACAGAGGCGGCAGGAGCCGAAGGCATCGACCATGTCGGTGGCGCAGAGTTTCGGCACCTGAATGCCTGCTTCCATCGAAGCGCGCATGATCGACGTGCCCTCGGGCACCGTGATCTGGCGCCCATCAATGGTCAGCGTCACCATGGTTTCGGAGGTGGAGGCCGGCGTGCCGTAATCGATTTCTGGAACGAGGGACATGGGTCTTACTCCGCCGCTTCAATCAAGGGAGCCGGAGAAAAATCCTCCGGGAAATGGGTCATCGCGCTCATGACGGGATAGGGCGTGAAGCCGCCGAGTGCACAGAGCGAACCGAACTTCATCGTGTTGCAGAGATCGGCGAGCAGAACCCGGTTCTTCTCCGGCTCGATCCCTCGCGCGATCTTGTCGGCCGTCTCGACGCCGCGCGTCGAGCCGATGCGGCAGGGCGTGCACTTGCCGCAGCTTTCGACTGCGCAGAATTCCATCGCGAAACGCGCCTGCTTCAGCATGTCGGCGGTATCGTCGAAGACGACGATGCCGGCATGGCCGATAAGGCCGTCCTTGGCCGCAAACGCTTCATAGTCGAATGGCGTGTCGAAGAGGGCGCGCGGGAAATAGGCGCCAAGCGGCCCACCCACCTGCACGGCCTTCACCGGTCGGCCTGTCGCCGTGCCACCGCCGATGCGGTCGACGATGTCGCCGAGCGAAAGGCCGAAGGCCGTCTCGTAAAGGCCGCCATATTTGACGTTGCCGGCGATCTGCAGCGGGATCGTGCCGCGCGACCGACCCATGCCGAAATCGCGATAAAAGGCAGCACCCTTGTCCAGGATGACGGGGACAGAGGCGAGCGAGATCACATTGTTGATGACGGTGGGGCAGTTGAAGAGGCCCTTATGCGCCGGCAACGGCGGCTTGGCGCGCACGATGCCGCGCTTGCCCTCGAGGCTGTTCAAGAGTGCCGTTTCCTCGCCGCAGACATAGGCGCCGGCGCCGGTGCGGATTTCCATGTCGAAGGCTTTGCCCGAGCCGAGCACGGATGCGCCGAGAATACCGGCCTTGCGCGCGATTTCGACCGCCTCCGTCATCGCGGCGATCGCATGCGGATATTCCGAGCGCGTATAGACGAAGCCCTTGGTCGCGCCCGTCGCGAGGCCTGCGATCGTCATGCCCTCGATCAGCACGAAGGGGTCGCCCTCCATGATCATCCGGTCGGCGAAAGTGCCGCTATCGCCCTCGTCCGCGTTGCATACGATGTATTTACGGTCACCCGGCGCATCGAGCACCGTCTTCCATTTGATGCCGGTTGGGAAGCCCGCACCGCCACGGCCGCGCAGGCCGGAATCGGTGACGTCCTTGACGATATCGCCAGCAGCCATGCCGATGGCGCGACGCAGACCTTTCAGGCCGCCATGAGCCTCATAATCCTGCAACGAAAGCGGGTCGGTGATGCCGCAGCGGGCAAAGGTCAGGCGGGTCTGTTCTTTGAGGAATGGGAGGCTTTCGACCTCCCCAAGACAGAGCGGATGCTCGCCGCCTCCGGCGAGCCCGGCATCGAATAATGCGGGAACGTCCTTCGCCTTCACCGGTCCATAGCCGATGCGCTTGCCGCCAATCTCGACTTCGACCAGAGGTTCGAGCCAGAACATGCCGCGTGAGCCGTTGCGCACGATGCTCGCATCGAGCCCGCGTTTGGCGATTTCCTGCGCGACCGATCTCGCCACTTTCTCCGCGCCAAGCGAAAGCGCGGCGGCATCGCGAGGGATATAGATGGTGAGCGTCATTGGCGCGCCTCCTTTACGAGGTCGTCGACGCTTTCATCGTCGAGCCGGCCATAGAGCTCGCTGTCGAGCATCGCAGCCGGAGCGCAGGCGCAAAGCCCAAGACAATAGACCGGCTCCAGCGTCACACTGCCATCGAGCGTGGTCTGATGGAAATCGATGCCCAAGAGCCGCTTGATACGCTCCGCCAGCGCATCGCTGCCCATCGACTGACAGGCTTCGGCGCGACAGAGCTTCAGGACATGGCGACCTGCCGAATGATCCCGATAGTCGTGATAGAAGGTCATGACGCCGTGCACTTCGGCGCGCGAGAGGTTCAACGCCTTGGCAATCAGCGGCAGCGCATCCTGCGGCACATAGCCGAACTCTTCCTGAATCCCGTGCAAGATCGGCAAAAGCGGCCCCTCCATCGATTTCATGTTGTCGATGATGGTGCCGGCGCGGGTTGCGACATCGCCCGCAGCCTGATTCAAACTCATTAGCAGCCTCCCGCGCATAGCTCCGAAGATCGAAAGCAAATCTTTCGGAAAAGGCCCATGCGGCATTTCCTCCTAGCGCGCGATCGACACGCCACAGCGTTAAGGTCGCAGGGAGAAGGCTGAGGATCAATAAGGCAGTCTCGTTGCTCGATAGAAAATCTCTATCGACTTTTATCCTCTTCCGCGAGCAATCTTGCCTCGTGCAACAAAGCAGAGACGAGGGGCGTGAAGGGTTCGCGGTGGGTGGCGACCAGGCCGACCAGATGCTCGGCGTCAGGCTCCGTGATTGGGATCTTATGAATATCGGCCGGAAAACCGAAGGAATCAGCAATATTCTTCGGCATAATGCTCGCCCACCGACCGGTCTGCACATGCGAAAACAGCACGATCATCGAATTGGATTCCAGCGTCGGCTTGGCCGTTGCACCTGCCTCGGCAAGATGCCGATTGATGATGCGGCGATTCTGCATGTCGGCAGTCAATAGACAAAGCCGAAGATCGCCGACTTCCTTCCAGGTGACGGTCTTGCGCTCGGAAAACGGGCTGCCCGCCGCGGTAATCAGGTGATAGCGCTCGGCATAAAGGGGCACGCTGGTAACCCGGCCGAGCGGCTCGTTTTCCAGATAGGTAATGCCGGCATCGATCTCGAGGTTTTCCAGCAGGCTCAGAACCTGCAGCGAATTGCGGGATAGAATGGAGAAGGTGACGTCCGGGTGTCTCTCCTGGAAAGGCGTGGTGATTTTCTGCACCATGGCAAGCGCTGTCGGAATAGCGGCGATCCGGATATGGCCGGCAAGCCCCTTGCGCGCCGCGCGCATCTCCTCGCGCATGGTGCGGCTGTCGCCAACGATGCGGCGGGCCCATTCCAGGACACGCTGCCCCTCGGGCGTCAGTCCCTGAAAGCGCGAACCACGGCTGACAAGCATCACGCCCAGCTGATCCTCCAGCTGGCGGATGGCCGCAGACAGGGTGGGCTGCGTCACCCCACATTCTTCCGCGGCGCGGCCAAAATGCTTCTGATTCGCCAGCGCAATGAAGAATTCCAGCTTGTCGATCATCCCGCTCTCCCGCGACGAAAGAGTTAGACCGGCAGCATGGCGAGCGCAACATGCAAGACGGCTTCAGAGATCAGCGATCGGTCTGACAGAAAGCCTTCTGCAGCGAATCAACGACGGCGCAGATTTCCGACCGCGCAACGGCATAGTGGATGAGACGTCCTTCGCGGCGCGTGTCGACCAGCTTGTCCAGGCGAAGGCGCGCCAAATGCTGCGATACGACGGCTTGCGGCAGATCAAGAAGAGCCTCGAGCTCCATCACCGTTTTCTCGTTCTTGGCCAACATGAAGAGAATCGCCAGGCGCGTCTCATGCGATAGTGCTTTCAGCAGGGCGCTCGACTTTCGCGCCCTGTCAGTCATTTCCTCAACATCACGTTCCGCTGCACCGCCCTGCGGTAGAGACGACGACATATGACAGCCTCTAGTAAGAAATCCCCCAGAGGTATGCTTATAATATTATCAAATCAGAAGCTGATTCAAAAAGACACGGAAAACCAAAAAAGGTCCGTTTTATCAGCAGATAAGCTGCCCGCCATTGATCTCGAGCACCTGCCCGGTGATGTAGCCGGAAAGCAGGGGAGACGCGAGGAAGAGATAAGCGGGCGCGCAATCTTCGGGAGTACCCAGCCGCTGAAGCGGGATCGATTTGCGCGTCAGCTCAAGCTTCTCCCTCGAGGAATAGCGCTCATGAAAATCGGTTGCTATCGTACCGGGCGAGACGCAGTTGACCCGGATGCCATCAGGCGCCAGCTCGCGCGCCAATGCTTTCGAATAGGTCGCGACAAAGGCCTTCGATGCGGAATAGATCGCCGATCCTGGGCTGCCGCCGGTTAGTGCCGAAATCGAAACCGTATTGACGATTGCAGCCTGTCCGGCAGCCCGCAGCAGCGGCAACAATCCTCTCGTCACCTCCATGACGGAAGTCTGATTGAGATGAACGATCTGCTCGTATTGTTCGTCCGTCAGTTCGCCGGCAGGAAATCGCCCGACCATGGTGCCGGCATTGTTGACGAGCACGTCGATGCGGTCGAAACGCTCGCCGGCAGCGCTGACGAAATCGCGCGTGCCATTGCGGGCGGCGAAATCGCCGGCAATGAGAAAGGCGCGGCGCTCGGCTTCCGCTTCCATCAGAAAATCAGGCAAATCGCGACCTCCATCGCGGCCGACATGAACAAGGACATGGGCGCCGCAATCGAGAAACTGGCGCGCGACCTCCAGCCCGATGCCACGGCCGGAGCCGGTGACCACGACGTTGCGATTTTCGAATAGCTTCGGATGAAACACGATGACCTCCCCAACCGCACTATTCGCGCGCCGGTAATTGCGGAATTTTCACTTTATCATATGATGACGAAAAAACGAAAGAAAGGGAGCGAAAACCATGTTCCTGTCCGGGCGTCAGACAGAGATCCTCGAAATCGCCAAGGCGGAGGGCCGCGTGCTGGTGGAAGAGCTGGCAATGCGCTTCTCGGTCACGCCGCAGACCATCCGCAAGGACCTGAACGACCTCTGCGACGGGCGCGTACTCTCGCGCGTGCATGGCGGCGCGATTTTTCCCGGCGGAACCGAGAATGTGAAATATGAGGCAAGACGTTCCATCGCCGCGCCCGAAAAGCATGCGATCGGCCGTGCTGCGGCAAGCCTGATCCCCAACAACAGCTCGCTTTTCATCAATATCGGCACGACGACGGAAGCAGTCGGAGAGGCACTCCTTGGCCATCACGAACTAATGGTCATCACCAATAATATCAACGTTGCCAATAAGTTACGCATCTTCCCATCCATCGAAGTCGTGATTTCCGGCGGCGTCGTGCGCGGCTCGGATGGCGGCATCGTCGGTGAAGCCGCCGTCGATTTCATCAAGCAGTTCAAGGTTGATTATGCCGTCATCGGCGCCTCCGCCATCGACCCTGACGGCGCGCTTCTGGATTTCGACTTTCGCGAAGTGAAAGTGGCTCAGGCCATCATCGCCAATGCGCGGCATGTCATTCTCGTCGCCGACAGCACCAAGTTCGAACGAACCGCTCCCGTTCGCATCGGCCATCTATCGCAGGTTCATACCTTCGTAACAGACGAGTGCAGCATCGAATCCGTGCGCTCCATCGCCGCGGAACATGACGTGCATCTCGTGGAAACCTCTCGCAGATCAGCCTGATCGGCGCGCTTTCCGTCAAGAAACGTTCGTTTGACATTCGTATCTGTTTCGCTTTAGATGGATTAGTTTCGATTTCCATCTTCAGGGGATGGCTGACCTTTGCGGAGGGGCGGGTGAGCGAGCAGATCTACGATATTTTCGTTATCGGCGGCGGCATCAATGGCTGCGGCATTGCCCGCGATGCCGTTGGGCGCGGCTACAAGGTCGCGCTCGCCGAGATGAACGACTTCGCCTCCGGCACGTCGTCGGGCGCCACGAAGCTCATCCATGGCGGCCTGCGCTACCTCGAACATTACGAATTCCGTCTCGTGCGCGAATCGCTGATGGAGCGCGAAGTGCTCTGGGCAATGGCGCCGCACATCATCTGGCCGATGCGCTTCGTCCTGCCTTACCATAAGGGCGGCATCCGCCCGGCCTGGCTCATCCGGCTCGGCCTTTTTCTCTACGACCACCTTGGTGGGCGAAAGCTGCTGCCGCCGACCGCGACACTGGACATGAAGAAGGATCCGGCGGGCAAGCCGCTGAAAGCGCTCTTCACCAAGGCTTTCGAATATTCTGACGGCTGGGTCGACGATGCCCGCATGGTGGTATTGAATGCCCGCGACGCGGCCGACCGCGGCGCAACGATCATGCCGAGAACGAAAGTGGTCTCGGCCCGCCGCGAAGGCGCGGTCTGGGCGATCGAAACGGAAAATACGGTCAGCGGCGAAAAACGCGAGTTTCGTTCGCGCATGCTGGTCAATGCCGCAGGTCCCTGGGTCGATCAGGTGCTGTCCGGTACCTTCGGCAAGAACCAGGTGCACAATGTCCGTCTCGTTCAGGGCAGCCATATTGTCGTGCGCAAGAAGTTCGATGATCCCCGCGCCTATTTCTTCCAGAACCCGGACAACCGCATCATCTTCGCCATCCCTTACGAGCAGGATTTCACGCTGATCGGCACCACGGATCGCGACTACAAGGACGATCCGAAGGATATGAAGATCACCGAGGGGGAAACCACCTATCTCTGCAACGCCGCCAGCGAATACTTCAAAGAGCCGGTTAAGCCCGAAGATATCGTCTGGACCTACTCGGCCGTCCGCCCGCTCTATGACGATGGCGCATCGAAGGCGCAGGAAGCCACGCGCGATTACGTGCTGAAGGTCGAAGGCGAAGAAGGCCAGGCACCGCTGCTCAATGTCTTCGGCGGCAAGCTCACCACCTATCGCCGTCTCGGCGAGCATGCGCTGGAAAAGATCGGCGAGGCGATCGGCCTCAAGGGCACGCCTTGGACTGCCGGCAGTTCCCTACCCGGCGGCGACTTTCCGGTTCGCGGTTATGAGGCCGAAGTCTCCAAGCTGAAATCACGCTATCCCTTCCTCGCCGATCCGCATGCCCGCCGCCTCATCCGCCGCTACGGCACACGCGCCGCCATGATCCTTGGCAACGCGAAGACGATCGCTGACCTCGGCCGCTGTTTCGGAAGCGATCTCTACGAGGCGGAAGTGCGCTACCTGATGGAACAGGAATGGGCGTATAACGCCGCAGACATCCTGTGGCGGCGCTCCAAGAAGGGTCTTTATCTTTCGAACGAAGAAGCCGCAGCTCTCGACAGCTATATGGCAGAGAGCCACGCCCACGCCTGAACGGCCAATTCACTCTCCGGGATCGAGCAGGCGCGGGCCTGCGCCTTCTTCGGAAAGCGCGTCCCACGGATTGCGCAAGGGACAGCTATCGAGCGACAGGCAGCCGCAACCGATGCAGCTGTCCAGCTGATCGCGAAGTCCCTGCAGACGCCTGATGCGAGCGTCGAGATCGTCCTTCCATCGCTCCGAAAGCGCCTTCCAGTCGGATGCCGTCGGCGTGCGCCCCTGCGGCAGCGATTGAAGAGCCGCCTGAATCTCGGCAAGCGGAATACCGACGCGTTGGGCCACCTTGATGATGGAGACTCGCCGCAGCACCTCGCGGGGGTAGCGCCTTTGATTGCCACGGCTGCGGTGGCTCGCGATCAGCCCTTTCGCCTCGTAGAAATGCAGCGCCGATACGGCCACGCCGCTGCGCGCCGCCACCTCACCGACCGTCAGCAGCTTCGGAAATTGAGCCGGGTCGATTTTTCCCATTTTCGCTATTGACCTCAACTTTGCTTGAGGTTTTATAACCCTGGCTCCGAAGCGCGTAAAGCAGGAGCAAGACATGACAGAAAGAACCCGGCTGGCGATCATCTACGGTAGCACGCGTCCGGGCAGGCTGTGCGACCGGGTAGTCAACTGGGTCGCCCGCGAATTGGCGCACTATCCGCTCATCGACATCGACCTGATCGATCCCCTCGAATTCGATCTGCCGTTCGCGCACAACCGCGAGCATCCCGGCGTCGCCGCCCTATCGGAGCGGCTTTCGGACGCCGATGCCTTCATCGTGGTCACGCCGGAATACAATCACAGCTTCACGGCCTCGCTGAAATTCCTGCTCGATCTCGTCTATGAGCCCTGGCATGGCAAACCCGTCGCCTTCGTCTCCTATGGCGGCATCTCCGGCGGCTTGCGCGCGGTGGAACAGTTGCGGCTCGTCTTTGCCGAGCTGCATACCGTCACCGTGCGTGATACGGTCAGCTTCGCCAATCCCTGGGGCAGATTTGCCGAGGATGGCACGCTGGAAAATCCGCTCGATGCCAGAAAATCGCTTGTCCTCATGATTGCGCGGCTGAACTGGTGGAGCAATGCCCTGAAACCGGCGCGCGCCACGCGCCCCTATCGCTCCGCCGCCGCCTGATCCTTATCCCGAACACAGGAATCCGATCCCCCGTTTCTGGCAGGTGCGGGAGATCGGTTCGACGCCCGGACCCGGCACCACGGGTCCGGGCGTCCTGCCTTCAAGGATCACGCTTGCCGAAACCGCCGCAATGTCCTAACGCAATAGAGGGAGATCTCGGGCGGATAATGGGAATGGAGGACGCCAAGCGGCTAGGAGGAGCGGATTTCATGCGCGCTGTCGCATGTCTGATGGTGCTTGCTCACCATCTCGTGCTCCGAATGAATTTCTACAAGATCCCACCGGATCTCGACATGACTTTTATATTGGCACGCTTCGGCAACCACGGCGTCTCGGTCTTCTTCGTCCTCAGCGGCTTTTTGCTTGCACGCCCCTTCTGGCTGGCGCTGGATAGAGCCCAACCCCTGCCTTCGCTGAAGATCTACGCCATGCGCCGCGCCGCACGCATCCTGCCGGGTTTCTGGTTTGCCCTGACGGTCGGCTTCTTGATCAGCTTCACCATCTATGGCTTTCCGCTGGACGCAGAACTGGTCGGCCGCTACATCGCCGGCTTCTTCCTGATGAGCCAATGGCACTGGCGCACCTTTTTCCCGGTGCAAGGGGATGGGCCACTATGGTCGATCCCGTTCGAGACGACCTGCTATGTTCTCATGCCGATCGGCTTTCTGCTGCTGTTTCATCCGAAACTGAGATCGCGCTCCGTGCTCGTCAGCCGCCTGCTCTGGATCGGCATCATCGCATTTTCCCTTATCGGCCATTGGCTCGTAGTGACCTATCTGCCGACCGACAATGTCGGGCAAGGATGGCGATATGGCTTCCAGGGTGGCGCCAAGGAATGGATGCCGCGCTACAATCCCATCGGCTTCTTCGCCATATTCGCGATCGGCGCGCTCGCCGCCGGCATCCAGACCATCCTACCGCCTCAGCGCTCGGCAATCTACGACATCATCGGCGCGCTTGCGATCGTCATGGGTGCTTGGCAGCTGCCGCAGTCGATCGGCGGTGCGGCGGAGGGCTATGCCTGGCTCGGCATTCCCTATCAATTCCCGCTGCTTCCCCTGGCGGTCGCGATCGCGCTTTGCGTGCTTCCGCAATCGCTGCTGCTGGCAAAGCTGCTCGACAATCCCGTGAGCCGTTATGTCGCTACCGTCTCGTTCGGCGTCTACATCTGGCAGGATATCGTGCTAACCTTGATACCGCAGCTCTTTCCCTCATCCTTTGGCGCAGGTTCGGATGACGTGCTGGGCGGCTGGATAGTCTCAAGCTTGATCGCTACCGCCATCATCTTTGCCGTCGGCACGCTGAGCTATATCCTGCTCGAACGCCCCGTTATTCAGTGGGCGCGGACACGTGAAAACAAAGTCATGCGACCAGCCACGGCGTAATGTAGGGCCATCACATGTGAGGCATGTCGGAGCAGCAAGTTCCTTCTCCCCTCAGGGAGAAGGAGGACGCGGCAACGACTTCACTTCACATTCGATTGCCTACTGCGCGATAGCACGAGGACAGATACCGCCTCGAATTCAGCAGGCGCCTTCAGATGCGTGTCGCCTTCAGCCGCCCCTCATCGAGAACGATGCCGAGGCCTGGCGCAACACCAAGATCCAGCCAGCCGGCCTCGTGCTTGAGGGGGGAGGCCATCGGATAATCGCGGCGGGCTTCGCTCCATTCCGGATTGTCATAGGGATATTCGAGCCATGCTGCATCGGCAACCCCTGCGGTCAGATGCGCGTTGGCAAGAACCCCGATGCCGTTCGTCCAGGAATGCGGCGTGAATTGCACACCGGCCTCGCGCGCCTGGTAGACCAGCCGCCGGCAACCGGTGATACCGCCGACAAGCGCGACATCCGGCTGGATAACGTCGAAAGCGCGCTCCTCGATGATATCGCGAAACTCGTAGAGCTCGCGCGTCATCTCGCCGCCAGCGATCCGGACCGACGTTGCCTGCTTCAATTCCTTCATGCCTTTGCGATCGGAGCGATGAAGCGGCTCTTCCATCCAGTGGACACCGAGCCGCTCCAGCTCCCTGGCGACGGCAAGCGCATCCTTGAAGGTCCAGGGCAAAGTCGTATCCCAGGGCATGCGCCAACCCTGATTGCAGTCGACCATCAGCTCCAGCCGCTCGCCGACGCGAGCACGGATCGCTTCCAGCGCCTTGACGTCTTCGCGCCAGCCGCCACGACCGCCCGACGACGAGGAGAAGCGCACCTTCATGGCAGGGAAGCCTTCGTCGATATAACGCTCGGCCTGATCCGCCATGGCAGAGGGCTCGCGCAACACGCCGGAGGACGCATAGAGCCGCACGCGGCTGGCGCGCCCGCCGAGCATCCGCCAGACCGGCTCGCCGGTGATCTTCCCGGAGAGATCCCACAGCGCCAGATCCATTGGCCAGCAGCGGCCATAGTGGAAGTTGATGTGCGAGAGGACTTCGTAATGGCGTTCGACATGCCGCGGATCCTGCCCGATGAACAGATCCTCGTGCCCCTCAAAACCTTTCATCAGGTCGCCGGAGCCAATGCCTTCGCGCCCCTCATCGTCTCGAACGCGCACGATGGTCGCATCGAAATGCCGGCGCGGGCGACCATCCCAGCTCGCCTTGAACGCCGGTTCGAGCGGCAGGCGATGATGGGTGATTTCGATGGAAACGATCTTGCTCATGGTCATGCTTCCCTACAAACCTCAACCGAACTGCTGCCAGATCGTCTTATAGTCGCAATATTTATCGATCGCATGCACCGAGCGGTCGCGACCGAAACCGGACTGCTTGAAGCCGCCAAAGGGCGTCGCGAAATTCGACATGTCATAGGTGTTGATCCAAACCGTACCCGCGTGGATCTCTTCGGAAAAGCGATGAGCGCGATCCATGTCCTTGGTAAAGACGGCGCCGGCAAGCCCATAGATCGTGTCATTGGCGATCTTCAGTGCCTCCTCCTCTGTATCGAAGGGAATAGCGGCGAGCACGGGGCCGAAGATTTCCTGCCGCGCCAAGCTCATATCGTTGGTCATGTCGACGAAGACGCCCGGCGAGACATAATAGCCGCCTGTCTCGCTCATAACGCGCTCGGCACCGAAGGCACGGCGCGCGCCTTCCTGCTCGCCGGCCGCGATCATCGCCAGCACCTTGTTCATATGCTCTTCATCGATGAGGGCACCAATCTGCGCTGAAGGGTCGAGCGGATGCTTGAGCGCGATATCGGAGCGGGTGACAGCCTCGATCTTTTCGATCAGCCTATCCTGCACCGAACGCTGCACGATGAGGCGGGTCGACGCATGGCACGTCTCGCCAGAATTGTAGAAGCAGCCCCAGGCAGCCGCGACGGCAGCCGCATCGAGATCGGCATCTTCGAAGACGACCAGCGGCGACTTGCCGCCAAGCTCCAGCGCCACGCGTTTGACGTTCGATTGAGCTGCATAACCCATGATCAGCTTGCCGACTTCGGTGGAGCCGGTGAAGGCGATCATATCGACATCCATGTGCAGCGCCAGCGGCTTGCCGGTCTCTTCGCCGTAACCCGTGACGACGTTGAAGACACCAGCGGGAAGGCCCGCTTCGATTGCAAGTTCAGCGAGGCGTATCGCCGAAAGCGAGGACTGTTCGGCCGGCTTCAACACCACGGAATTGCCAGCCGCGATCGCCGGTCCGAGCTTCCAGGCATCGATGATCATCGGATAATTCCAGGGCGTGATCGCTCCGATGACGCCAAGCGGCACCTTACGCACCAAGGCCCGCGCATTCGGGCCGGTCGGCGCAATCTCGTCATACATCTTGTCGATCATTTCGCTATAGAACTGGATGCCGTCGGCGCAGAGCCGCACATCGACACCAAGCGACGCCATGACAGGCTTGCCGACATCAATCGTCTCAAGCATGGCCAGCTCGTCGCCACGGATGCGGATCAGATCCGCCCATTTCAGCATGATCTTCTTCTTTTCGAGCGGCTCCTTCTTGCGCCAGACACCGCTTTCGAAGGCGGCGCGGGCAGAGGCAACAGCGGCGTCGACATCAGCAGCATTGCCGCGCGCAAGCTCAGCGCCGGGCTTGCCGTCCATCGGCCGGATGCGGGTGAAGGTTTCGCCCGAAGCGGCGGCGCGATGGGCGCCATTAATGAAATGGCGACCTTCGGGCTTGAGCCCGGAGAGAACGCTTTCCCAATATTCGCGCGTGTAATTCTTCGTCATCTCAGATTCCTTTCGGCAGCGCCATGACGGCGGCGGCAAAGCGGTCGATATCGGCATCCGTCACATCGCGGATCGTTGAGCGCCGCATGGGCTGGTTTTCGGTCGCGCGCATCTCACGGGCGAGATCGGAGGCATCGAAGGGTTTGAAGGCAGCCGGCAACGCGCGCGCGATGCCGCAGCGATCCATCCAGTCCGAGACGAAAGCGGGCAGATCGGTGGCGCTATCGAGGCCGCAAGCCTTGGCAGCAGCATTCAGATCTGCGGTATCGGCTTCGACAAGCCATGGCAGCGTCACCTCGAAGCCGAGCGCCGTTGCAAGCCCGTGATGGACAGGGCCGAGGCCCGCCAGCGCGTGGCTGATATTGTGGGCGATCGCCGTGCCGCAATTGTCGATCGCAATGCCGCCGAAGCAGGAGCCGAGCAGTACGTCACCGCGAGCCACCATATCATCCGGTTGTTTGACGGCCGTCTCCAGCGCACCGGTCAGCAGCCGCAGCGCCTGATGCGCGTAGAATTGCGCACCGCGATGCGTATTGCGGTTGGTGGCTGCTTCAAAGGCATGAATAAAGGCATCGAGACCGCACCATGCAGTGAGATTGGCAGGCAAGGTCTTCGTCAGCGCCGGATCGAGGATGACAAGATCCGCCTTCGTTTCCGGCCCCCAGATCCAGAGCTTCTTGCCCTCAGGCCCAGCGAAGATATTCGTCGCCGATGTTTCAGAGCCCGTGCCGGCCGTTGTGGGTATCATGATCTTCTTCAGCGGATTCTTCGGCAGCGGATTGGCGGCCAGCGCGTAATGCATCGGATCCTTGCCCGACGCGATGCAGCAGGCGACGATCTTGCCGATATCAAGCGCCGAGCCGCCGCCGATGCCGATCACCATATCCGCGCCGCGCCCTGCCGCGATCGCCGCATGCAGATGCCCAAGCTTCGGCTCGCCGGCAAAATCGGAGAAGATCTGCGTCTTGACGCCTGCTTCCGCAAGCTCGGCGCTGACCCTGGCCGCAAGTCCGGACTGCGCCAGGAAGGCATCGATAACAAGCAGAACGGTGGTAGCGCCATCGAAGGATTTGACTGCAGCGGGAAGGCCGGAGAGCGCACCCTCGCCGAAACGAATGTCTGGAATGGCGGAAACGGAAAAGGACACGCGGGATCACCTTGGAAAAGCGGCTGATTTGATACCCACGATCCTGCATCACAATTTCAGATCTTCAAATCCGGGCAATTATCGGGAATATTGATGATCTGAAGTCATGGAGAGGAGATGCTGGAGAAAATACCGCTGGAAGCCTTCCGCGTGTTCGACGCGGCCGCGCGCGCCATGAACTTTTCCCGCGCCGGCCGGGAGCTGAACATTACCCAGGCCGCCGTCAGCCGCCGCATCAAGGGGCTGGAAGATCATCTCGGCGCGACGCTCTTTACCCGGCGTGGCCGAAATCTGGCGCTGACGCCGGATGGCGAGCGGCTATTTCAGCGCGTCCGCGCCACGCTGGAATATCTGGAGGAAAGCCTCGAGCCCTTTCGCGCGGGCACGGGCGAAATCATCTCGATCGCGGCCAGCGGCTCGATCTCGCATCTCTGGCTCGGACAGCGCCTCCGGGATTTCGGTAAGGAGAGCCCCGGCATCTCCGTCCGCCTGCTGACGACGGACGTGCACTCCGAACTCGCCTCGGAGAACAATGATCTCATCATCTTCTATTCCACCGGAGAGCATCCACGCTGGAGCCTGACGCCACTTTTCAACGAGGTGCTGGTCCCGGTCGCCTCGCCGGATTATCTGGCAGCCCGCGGCTTGGACCCGCAGACGCTGACGGCGGTCGACATTGCCGGGCTCGATCTCATTGATTACGAGCGCGCCAACGCCCACTGGATCAGCTTCCGCCAATGGTTCGGCCGCGTCGGCGACCCGCTGAAGGGCAAGCTGCCGCGACCGCGCCTGTCTTTTTCGACCTATATCATGGCGGTGGAAGCAGCTCTCAGGGGTGAAGGTATCGCGCTTGGCAGTCTCGGTCTCATCGAGGAATACCTGCAATCCGGCACCCTCGTCACCGTCGGCAACGATCGCGTCGAGAGCGGCTTCGGTTATTATCTCGGCGCGCCTCGCTTTCGCTCGCTCTCTCCCGAGGCGGCGCAGCTGCACAGGTTTCTGCTGGAAGGGCAACAGGGCTGATCGGGGGTATCCGGCTGTGTTGGTGTTGAGAGGTTGGAGATTTAAGGGTGTATTTACTTGCCACCCGCCCTCGTGGTTCGAGGCTTCGGGCCCACGGCCCTGCGCACCTCACCATGAAGGCTGACCTCCAGCGCAGGACGGCACATCGGATCGGCCTAACATGGTTGGAACTGGCTTTATGCTACGCTGCCAACTCCATCCTCACCCTGAGGCGCGAAGCCATGAGCTTGTCGAAGGGGCGTAGCCTCGAAGGGCGAGGAGGCCCTGGGCCCCTCCAACAAAAAAGCGGCCCAGAGGACCGCTTTCGTCTCATTCATCGATGTTTGGATCTCATCAATCCTGCGGAATCGAGCCGCGCAGATGCGAGAGTTCCATGATGAAATGCTCCAGGCGCGACTTGTGCTCGTGATGCTCGGCATCTTCGAGTTCGGCCTTGGCAGCATTGATGCGGCGGTCCAGCTCGTCGCGGCTCATGTCTTCGACCGGAACGGCGGATTCGGCAAGCAGCGTGCAGCCGGTCGGCAGAATGTCGGCGAAGCCGCCGAAAACGACGTAGTCCTGCTTCTTGCCCGAGGCCGAATGCACCTTGACGACGCCCGGCTTGATCGTGGTCATGGTCGGCGCATGGTTCGCCATGACGGTCATCTCGCCTTCGCTGGCGGGGATGACGACATCGATGACCTGTTCCGACAGCAGCAGGCGCTCCGGAGAAACCAGTTCGAAATTGAAATTGTCAGCCATGGCCCGTCACTTCTCGATTGTCTTATTCGCAAGGCAAGGGCGCGCGGACAAGGCCGCGCGCCGATGGATTGGCCTGATCAGGCGGCCAACTTCTTGGCCTTTTCGATCGCTTCGTCGATCGAGCCGACCATGTAGAAGGCAGCTTCCGGCAGGTGGTCGTATTCGCCGTTGACGAGACCCTTGAAGCCCTTGATCGTGTCTTCGAGCGCGACGAGCTTGCCCGGCGAACCGGTGAAGACTTCGGCGACGAAGAACGGCTGCGACAGGAAGCGCTCGATCTTGCGGGCGCGGGCAACGGCCAGCTTGTCGTCTTCGGACAATTCGTCCATGCCCAGGATGGCGATGATGTCCTGCAGGGCCTTGTAGCGCTGCAGCGTCGACTGAACCTTACGGGCAACTTCGTAGTGCTCTTCGCCGACGACCATCGGGTCGAGCATGCGCGAGGTGGAGTCGAGCGGGTCGACGGCCGGGTAGATGCCCTTTTCAGCGATCGAGCGTGACAGAACGGTCGTTGCGTCCAGGTGGGCGAACGAGGTTGCCGGTGCCGGGTCGGTCAAGTCGTCCGCCGGAACGTAAATGGCCTGAACCGAGGTGATCGAGCCCGTCGTCGTCGTGGTGATGCGTTCCTGCATCTGGCCCATGTCGGTTGCGAGCGTCGGCTGATAGCCCACGGCCGAAGGAATACGGCCGAGCAGAGCCGACACTTCCGAACCAGCCTGGGTGAAGCGGAAGATGTTGTCGACGAAGAACAGAACGTCCTGGCCTTCATCGCGGAAGTTTTCAGCGACGGTCAAACCGGTCAGAGCGACGCGGGCGCGGGCGCCCGGCGGTTCGTTCATCTGGCCGTAAACGAGCGCAGCCTTGGAACCTTCGCCGCCGCCGTGCTTGTTGACGCCCGATTCGATCATTTCGTGGTAAAGGTCGTTGCCTTCGCGGGTACGCTCACCCACGCCTGCAAACACCGAGTAACCACCGTGCGCCTTGGCGACGTTGTTGATCAGTTCCATGATGAGAACGGTCTTGCCCACACCGGCGCCGCCGAACAGGCCGATCTTGCCGCCCTTTGCATAGGGGGCGAGCAGGTCGACGACCTTGATGCCGGTGACGAGGATCTGCGCTTCCGTGGACTGCTCGACGTAGGACGGAGCTTCCTGGTGGATGGCGCGCTTCTTAGAGGTGTTCAGCGGACCTGCTTCGTCGACCGGCTCGCCGATGACGTTCATGATACGGCCGAGCGTCTCATGTCCGACCGGAACCGAAATCGGTGCGCCCGTGTCCTTGACCGGCTGACCGCGAACCAGACCTTCGGTCGAGTCCATGGCAATGGTGCGGACGGAATTTTCGCCGAGGTGCTGTGCGACTTCGAGAACCAGACGATTGCCGTTATTGTCGGTTTCAAGCGCGTTCAGGATCGCCGGGAGCTCGCCGTCGAAAGCAACGTCCACAACGGCGCCGATAACCTGCGTAACCTTACCGACAGAACCTGCGGGGGTAGCTGCGTCAGCCATATTCTTACCCTCTTTCCCTAACCTCAGAGCGCTTCCGCGCCCGAAATGATTTCAATCAATTCCTTGGTGATCTGTGCCTGGCGCTGACGGTTGTAGTTCAGCGTCAGCTTGTTGATCATCTCACCAGCGTTGCGCGTCGCATTGTCCATCGCGCTCATCTTGGCACCCATCTCGCCGGCGACGTTTTCGAGCAACGCGCGGAAGATCTGGACAGAGATGTTGCGCGGGATCAGGTCCGCGAGGATCGAAGCCGCATCCGGCTCGTATTCATACACAGCGCCCTTGTGGGCTGCATCTTCTTCGACGACGGCGGGAGCCGAAGCCGGAATGAGCTGCTGTGCCGTCGGGATCTGGCTGATCACCGACTTGAATTCGGAATAGAACAGCGTGCAGACATCGAATTCGCCGGCTTCGAACATCTCGATGATGCGCTTGCCGATGGCGTCGGCATTGTCGAAGCCGAT